>JASFGZ010000139.1:0-9380 GCA_050123495.1 Desulfobacterales bacterium | reverse complement strand
ATTTGCGGCCTTCGGAAGCGACCTGGATAAAGCCACCCAGCAGCAGCTGACCCGCGGTGCCCGGCTGGTTGAAATATTAAAGCAATCCCAGTATGAACCCCTGCCCATGGAAAAACAGGTGACGATTCTTTATGCCGGCACGAAGGGTTTTCTCGATAAGTATTCGATTGATGTTTTGGCCAAATATGAGGCCGGCCTGTATCCGTTTATTGAAGATCGCTATCCTGCCATCTTTACGGAACTTGCTGAAAAACAGGAAATTACGGACGATCTCGACAACCAGATGCGTCAGGCATTAGAAGCCTACGATGAGGAGTTTAAGGACACGATTAAGTAGTTACTTGTTATCCGTTATTCGTTATGAGTTTTAAAGAGGGCTCGAATAACGAATAACCCATAACGAATAACTTTAATCTTAAAGGCTGAATGGTATGGCGACTTTAAAAGATATCCTCTTAAAGATAAGTGCAGTAAAAAAGACCCAGCAGATCACCAAAGCCATGAACATGGTGGCCGCCTCAAGGCTGCGAGGGGCCCAGACAAGCATGGAAGCCTTTCGTCCTTATGCCGGCAAGTTCGCCGAGGTGCTGGGCAGTTTGGCTGAAAGGGCCGGCGAAGAGGCCAATCGACTGCTGGTGCCGAAAGAGGAAGTCAAAAACGTGCACCTGATTTTGTGCACTTCCGATCGGGGGCTTTGCGGGGGATTCAATTTGAATTTAATTGAAAAAGCCAATGCCTTTATCAAAGAAAGAGCCGCTGCCGGTATTGAGTTCTCGTTTACCAATTTAGGTAAAAAAGGCCGCGACTGGTGCCGCAAGGAAAATCTGCAGATCGACAATGAGCATCTCGGGATTGTCGGCGGGAGTTTTGGATTTAATATCGCCGCCACTGTCGGCAGAAATCTGATTGATGCCTTTTTGGCGGCCACCTATGATGAAGTTTATATCGTGTATGCCGAATTTGTCAGCATGGCCAGACAGCTTCCGGTTTTACAACAACTGCTTCCGATTCCGCCGATCGAAAGCGGCGAGGCTGAGGAAACTCAAGAAGCGGGCGCCTATATGCCGGAGCATATTTGCGAACCTTCAACCGATGCGCTGCTCGGTGATATGCTGCCCAGAAATGTTTATGTCCAGATCTTCAGCGCTTTGCTGGAAACATCGACCAGCGAGCATGCCGCGCGCATGATGGCGATGGACAATGCCACCAAGGCTTGCAGCGATATGCTTGAAAACCTAACGCTGGTATATAACAAAGCGCGTCAGGCAGCCATTACGGCAGAATTAATGGATATTGTTGGCGGTGCTGAAGCGCTTAAAGGATAGGGCTGATCGGGACTTCGTCCCAATCGGAATGGTGGAATAATGGAATAGTGGAATGCTGGCTTTGAAGGGTTTAGATCCAATAAAATTAGATGCTTCCCTTCTTGTACCCATTATTCCAATATAGCGCTGAGGCTTCACTTCGTGCCCAGCATTCCAATATTCCATAATACAGGGTAGCTGGCTGCTTAAGAAAAGAATATAATATTTTCGCCACTGGCGTGTAACAACGAATACAGATGGAGGTCTTTCGATGGGAGAGAATATTGGTAAGATTTTGCAGGTCATGGGGCCTGTTGTTGACGTGGAGTTCGAGCAGGGCAAACTGCCGACGATTTATTCGGCATTGGCCATCAGCAACCCCGCCATCAATGATGAACCCGATAATCTTGTGGTAGAAGTTGCCCAGCATCTGGGCGATAATGTGGTGCGGACCATAGCCATGGACGTCACCGACGGGCTGGTCCGAGGCATGCCGGTAAAAGATACCGAAAAACCCATTATGATGCCGGTCGGTGAAGCCGGTCTGGGCCGGGTTCTCAATGTGGTCGGCCGACCGGTTGATGGATTAGGTCCGGTGAGCCACGAAAAGATGCTTCCCATTCACCGCGAAGCCCCGAAATTTACCGAACAGGACACCACGGTAAGGGTTTTGGAGACCGGGGTTAAGGTGATAGACCTTTTAGTTCCCTTTCCGCGGGGCGGCAAGATGGGCATGTTCGGCGGCGCCGGTGTCGGCAAAACCGTTATTATGATGGAAATGGTGCATAATATTGCCATGCAGCACGGGGGTATTTCGGTTTTTGCCGGTGTGGGGGAGCGCACCCGCGAGGGCAACGACCTGTATCACGAGATGAAAGACTCCGGGGTTTTGCCCAAGGCAGCGTTGATCTACGGGCAGATGACCGAGCCTCCCGGCGCTAGGGCGCGCGTTGCGCTTTCGGCCTTGACCGCCGCCGAATATTTTCGGGATGAAGAAGGCCAGGATGTGTTGATCTTTATCGACAATATTTTCCGCTTTACCCAGGCGGGTTCGGAGGTTTCGGCACTTCTGGGACGTATGCCTTCAGCGGTGGGGTACCAACCGACCTTGGCCGTTGATCTTGGTGAGTTGCAGGAACGCATTACCTCCACCGATAAGGGATCCATCACCGCCGTACAGTGTGTGTATGTGCCGGCCGACGACTTGACCGACCCGGCGCCGGCGACCACCTTTGCGCATCTGGATGGAACCGTTGTTTTGTCGCGCCAAATTGTCGAGTTGGGTATCTACCCTGCAGTGGACCCTTTGGATTCAACGTCACGGATTCTGGATGCTGCTTATATCGGTGATGAACATTACCTGGTGGCCCGGCAGGTGCAGCAGATTCTTCAAAAGTACAAAGAACTTCAAGACATCATTGCCATTCTGGGAATGGAAGAGCTATCTGATCAAGATAAGGTTACGGTGTCTCGGGCACGCAAAATTCAAAGATTTTTATCCCAGCCATTCCATGTTGCCGAAGCTTTCACTAATAAGCCGGGCGCATACGTAAAGATCGAAGATACCGTCAGAGGATTTAAGGAGATTTGCGAAGGTAAACATGATGACATTCCCGAACAGGCCTTTTATATGCGCGGCGGTATTGAGGAAGTCGTAGAAGCTGCCAAAGAAATGGCTGAGGCCGAATAGATAAAGCCAAAATTCAGGCCTGCTGAAAACAAAAAAATTGCAATCTATTGCTGCAGGCTTAAAGTGCAGATTTTTGGAATGTTGGAAACCTGGAATGCTGGAAAAGTGGGTTTAAAATCGGAATCAATCTTTTTAATCAAAAATAATAGCTGCTCCAATTTCGATCAACCCAATTATCCATTATTCCACCATTCCATTATTCCAGGGGTAGATCTGCTCAGCCCTGAGCATTGAGAAAGTTAGAACATATTCTAAACGTAAATTCATCCTGAGGAACACTTATGGCTGGAAATATTCATCTGGAAGTGGTTACCCCCGAAAAAATTGTCGTCAGCGAAGAAGCCCAGATCGTGGCCTCTCCTGGATCTCTGGGGGAGTTTGGTGTTCTCACCGGTCACACCCCTTTTCTGACCACTCTGAAAACGGGAATGATTCGTTACACCGATGTTAATGGAAAAGAGCATTATATATTCGTAAGCGGTGGATTTGCCGAAGCACTGCCGGACAAAGTCACGGTGCTGGCCGAAGCAGCCGAAAAAAGAAGCGATATTGATATTGAGCGGGCCAAAGCCGCCCGGCAGCGCGCCGAAAAGCGGCTGGCTGAAGATCGTTCCCGGGAAGATATCGATTTTAATCGCGCCAGGGGCGCCCTGGAACGGGCGACGGTGCGCGTCCGGATTGCGGCTATTTGATAGGTTCTCGTCGTATCAGTTGATGATCTGACGTTATCGGAACAAATTGCATAGATAAGTCGTTTTGATGGTAAACACGGGTAAACCAGCTAATTGGGTTTGCCCTTTTTATTACCTGAATTTTGTACGTAATTTTCCACTACAAAGCACAAGATTGATTTTTCGTAATTATTCCGAAGCGAATTTGGTTGTTAAAATTCAGGTATTGCGGTTAAAATGATACCCATGAATGTAAAAATTGCAGTTGTTGTACTGGCTGCGGGTCTGGGAACCCGTATGAAATCGAAAAAAGCCAAAGTTTTACACAAGGTCTGTGGCAGGCCCATGGTGAGCTATGTTGTTGAAACGGCTTGTAATATTGCCGGCAACGATGTTATTCTGGTGGTAGGCAATCAGGCCGATAAAGTCCGCGAAACGGTTTCCGGATTAGGGGCCTTCCGTTATGCCCATCAGGAGAAACAGCTGGGAACCGGCCATGCGGTCCTGTGCGCTTTGCCGCACATACCCGAACACTGTGAGGATGTGGTGATTTTATGCGGCGATGTACCGCTGATTAAAGCGGACACCCTGATGCAAGTGGTAAAGTCACATACAGATGAAAAAAGGGATGTTTCGGTCCTGGCGGTGGAGCTTGATGATCCAACCGGTTATGGCCGAATACTGCTGGATGAAAGCCGTCGTGTGCGGGCCATTGTTGAAGAGTCCGATGCCACCGCAGCGCAAAAGGGCATCACATTAATCAATAGCGGCATATTTTGTGTAAAAAAGGAATTTTTGCTGTGGGCGGTGCCCGAAATTAAATCAGATAATGTGCAGGGCGAAATATATCTGACCGATATTGTTGAAATCGCCTATACTGAAAAAAAGAATGTTGGTGTGACAGTTGGCGGTAATAATCTTGAAGTGATTGGTATCAACACGATTCAAGAACTAAAAAGAGTCGAGCATGTCATGAAAAATCGCCAATTAATATAGCTTGACTTTTTTTAGCTTTACAGACTATATTGGAAAAAATAATCGTGAGGTTAAGCCTTGGATAATGCAATCATTTCCGACCAGTTCAAGGAGATTGAGAAAAAAGTTGCAAAATTAATAGCAGTTTGTAAAGCGCGCGAGGCTACCAATTTAGAACTTAAAAATAAAATTAACAGCCTAGAGGAGGAGCTTTTAGGTAAGATCGAGGCGGAAAAAAGCTATGCGCAAGAGAAAGCTTTGATCCGGTCAAAGATTGATAGCTTGTTGGTCAAACTTGAGGAGATTTTTGAAATTTAGAGTACCCTGACCGCCATGGTATAGGATAATGAAGGCAAAAGACCGAAGGCGGAAGACAGAAAGCGGGAGATCCAGAACGGAAAGAGCCAAAAGGATAGGCGGAGTTAATATTCATTGGAAGAACTTGTAACCATAGAGCTTTTTGGGAAACCTTACACCTTTAAAGCAAAATCGGAGGTTAAGAAAGCGAAAGAAGTTGCTGAAGTTTTAGCAAAAGAAGTGTCACGGATTGAAAGTCAGCAATCCGGTGAATCTTCAACGGCTTCAGATTTAACCACCTTGATGTTGGCTGCACTGAATATCGCTCATCAGAATATGGAACTGGAAAACAATCATTCGAAATTTATGCAAGACATAACGGAACGCTCGGCGGAATTGATTCGTAAAATAGATGAGTGTGTGCGATAAATGGAAACATTTATTACAAGTTGAAGATGAATAGGCCATCTAAAGGATTTCAAGATAATTTCCGTTTGACCTATACTGACATAGCCTCTGGAATACAGCCGAGGATGATTCAGGATTAAAGTGAGGTCAGACCGTTTTCATACAATTTGCCCCTACCATGTCCGTGATTGGGAGTTATTCTTTGACCCAACAGCTATCTTCTGGGAACCTTCACTGGTCTCTGTGTGCATGTTCTGCTGGTTCAGAAAAGCCTAACGAAACTAAGAGGTACCCACTTTGAACCCCAGGTTCAAAGAACTGTCAACACGGCATTTTGGTGGGGGTTCTTTATTTACAAGACTAAGATTGGAACCCCATTAGCCGGTATTGGACGCGAAAAATTATCATTGCGGTGACCATCGAAGAGCAATTAACTGAAAAATACCGGTCCCCGGATCTATTGGCTTAGCCCGTCTTTTATTTTTTCCGCTTCCGAATAATCTTGCCCCAAAGTTTCACTCTAAGAATTCATCTGTGAAGTGGTTTCATAAGTTGAAAAACCGATTTGATTAAACGATTGCAGACCGCAAGCGTTTCATTTTTGATTGTTCGGAGAGTGGGCTATGAACACATTAAGTATATTACTCGGGGCTATTTGCTTCGGCATCGGTTTCGCGATTGCTTTTTGGGTAAAAGGACGAATTATCACTCAAAAGGTCAAAGCTGCCGAGGCAGAAGCATCACGCCTTTTAACGGATTCAAGGCACAAGGCTGATACGCTTATCAGAGAAGCCGATCTGGAAGTAAAGGATCGACTTTTCAAAATGAAAAGTGATTTCGATGCCGAAACGAAGGAGACGCGTTCGGAGCAAAACAAACGCGAGTCGCGCTTGATGCAGAAAGAGGAAAACATCGATCGGAAAATCGAACAATATGAGCGCAAGGAGCGTGAACTTCACCGTAAAGAAAAGACGCTGAAGAAAAGAGAGGGCAAAATAGAGCGTAAAGAGCTTGAGTATGAAGAACTGATCGATGAGCAGAAACAACAGCTTGAAAAGATTTCGGGGTTATCGGCGGATCAGGCCAAGGAATTATTGATCAGGGCTATGGAAAATGAAGCCCGCTATGAGGGCGCCAAGATAATTAAAAAAATAGAAAATGAAGCCAAGGAACAAGCTGATCGAAAATCAAAAAAGATTCTGGCAACGGCCATCCAACGCTATGCAGGAGAATATGTAGCCGAACGCACTGTTTCGGTCGTACCGTTGCCCAGCGACGAAATGAAAGGAAGGATCATCGGCCGGGAAGGACGCAATATCCGCGCTCTCGAGGCCGCCACCGGTGTTGATTTGATTATTGATGATACGCCGGAAGCAGTGATATTATCCGGCTTTAATCCTGTCAGGAGAGAAGTTGCGCGTTTATCGCTGATGCGACTCATCTCAGACGGCCGGATCCATCCTGCCCGCATAGAAGATGTGGTTAAAAAAGTTGGTCAAGAAGTTGATATCGCTGTTAAAGAGGCCGGTGAACAGGCTGCCTTTGACCTTGGCGTCCATGGAATTCATAATGAGTTAATCAAGACCCTTGGCCGGTTGAAATTCCGTACCAGCTACGCCCAGAATGTGCTGCAACACTCAATCGAAGTGGGCTTTTTGTCCGGGATAATGGCTTCTGAATTGGGCCTCAATGCGAAAATGGCCCGTCGGATGGGTTTGCTGCATGATATCGGAAAAGCAATTGATCACGAAGTCGAGGGGCCGCATGCCCTCATCGGATCCCGTCTGGCGAAAAAGTTTAATGAATCCCCGCAAGTGGTGCATGCCATTGCCGCCCATCATGAAGACCTGGCCCCGAATTCCGTTTTCGCGTTGCTTGTCCAGGCGGCCGATGGACTCTCTGGTGCACGACCGGGTGCTCGCAAAGAACTGCTTGAGAATTATATTAAGCGGTTAGAGGATCTTGAAAATATCGCCAACGCTTTTAAAGGCGTCTCCAACACCTATGCGATCCAGGCAGGCAGGGAATTGAGGGTAATTGTGGAAAGCGAGATGATTTCCGATGAGGAAGCCATCTTGGTGAGCCGCGACATCGCCAAAAAAATTGAAGAGTCGTTGACCTTTCCGGGCCAGATCAAGGTAACGGTGATACGCGAGACGCGGGCGGTAGAGTACGCCAACAAATAGAATTTTCTATTCCTAAATGGATCTTTTTCCGCTGAGCTGCGTTCTCCGCGGGTTTTTACCTTCAACGTACAAAAAGTACGCCTCAGATAAAAACCCTTGTGCGGCCTTCCTCAACGAAAAAATCTCTCATTTATGAATAGAAAATTTATTTTTTATATTTAAGAAAAGGGGAATTTTTATGGCCAATGTTCTGGATATTTTAAAGGAGCGCGGATTCATTGATCAGACAACTCATGATCAGAAATTAAAAGACTGTCTCGATCAGGGAAACGTTACCTGCTATATCGGGTTTGACCCTACCGCCGCCAGTTTACACATTGGCAGTCTGGTACCCATCATGTCCTTGGCGCACATGCAAAGACACGGCCACCGACCCATTGCGCTGATTGGGGGGGGTACAGGTATGGTCGGAGACCCATCGGGAAAGACCGAAATGCGTAAACTGTTGACCTTAGAGGCGTTGGAAAAAAATGCTGCCGGTATTAAAAGGCAGCTTTCCCATTTTCTTGATTTTAGCGAAGGCAAAGCGCTGATGTTAAATAATGCCGACTGGCTTACCAAATTAGAATATATTCCCTTTTTAAGAGACATCGGCCGCCATTTTTCGGTTAACCGCATGATAAAGGCCGAAAGCTATAAAATTCGTCTGGATTCTGAAGAAGGCCTGACCTTTATCGAGTTTAATTACATGGTGCTGCAAGCTTATGATTTTTTGGAGCTATTTAAACAATACGATTGCAAAATTCAGATGGGTGGTAGTGACCAATGGGGCAATATCGTCGCCGGAGTTGAATTGATTCGCCGGGTAAACCAGGGAGCGGCATTTGGTATCACCTTTCCCTTAATTACCACCAGCGGTGGTGAAAAAATGGGCAAAACGGCTATGGGAGCCGTGTGGCTGGATGCTGAAAAAACTTCCCCTTATGACTATTTTCAATATTGGGTAAACACCGACGACCGCGATGTCAGCCGTTTCCTGGCCTTGTTTACGTTTTTGCCGATCGATGAAATCAGAAAAATAGAAAAATTAAGCGGAGCGGACTTAAACAGCGCCAAAGCCATTCTGGCATTCGAAGCAACCCTGTTGGCGCATGGCCGGGACGAGGCGCTCAAAGCCTATAAAGCGGCGGTGAGCATGTTTGGGATGCGCCATGTTCCGGATACGATTCTGCCATCCAGCGCAATACCGCGAGGCGATTCGGGCGTCGATGATGCCGCTGTGCCGAGCTCTTTTCTGGATGTCCAAACCCTTATAGCGGGCATCCCGGCCTTTAAACTATTTCACCAGGTCGGTCTGGCCAATTCCGGTGGTGCCGCTCGCAGGCTGATTGAACAGGGTGGCGCCTACATTAATGGCACACGCGTAGAATCATTTGATTATATGGTCAGCGACACCGACTTAGACACTCACCAAACGATGGTCCTGCGGTCGGGTAAAAAACGGTTCCATAAAATTGAGATTAAAAAATAAATCTCAAGATTTATTTTTTTTATATTGACAAAGCATAAAAGCACGTGTAAATTCGCCGTTTGTCGTTTCAGGTTGAGGAAGGTGAATGAGCAGGCAATTTGAGACGAAAAAGGTTGACAAGACGGCTCGAGTTGGTATATTGAAACAGTTCATTTGCGGCCTAAATACGGCATTTTTTATGCGGTAGCCCTTTTTTGAGGGTCATTTGATCTTTGAAAACTAAATAGTGACGCGTATGCGAGTCGGGTCCACGTAAGTATGCTGTGTTTATGATACAGCATTTTATAGTTTAATTGGAGAGTTTGATCCTGGCTCAGAATGAACGCTGGCGGCGTGCTTAACACATGCAAGTCGCACGAGAACGCTTCAGCTTGCTGA
>JASFGZ010000138.1:0-9392 GCA_050123495.1 Desulfobacterales bacterium | reverse complement strand
CCAGGATATCATGCAGTGCCATGTCCACCATGGCCACCGCCGATGGATGCTCGGGTAAAATCGGTGCCAGTTTTTCGGTGATCAGGGCAAGCCGCAGCGGGTCCGACTGCTTCACGACCGCATCGATCGCATCGCGGCAGATTTTTATAACCGTCTCGGGAGTTTCACCGCTAACCTGTTTATCCGGCGCGGCACAACCATATCCGACTGTGCCGGTATTGGTTTCAAGGCGCAAAAAAATATTAATCGTCGAATCAATGTGTTCATAGGCGATGGTATAAGGTTCGGCCAATCGCATTTCAACCGGCCAGATTTCCAGACGGGTAATTTTCATAATCAGTAACTGCGATGGTGGATCTCTTCAAGGGTCAGGCGCTTTAAATCTTCAACCAGGGACACCAGGTGGGCAATCATTATTTCCCAGATCCTTTCTCCTTTAGCGGCACTGGCTTTGGTCGGGTCGCCCATAACCCCGCTGGGCGAAATCTTGCGGGTGTAAGCGTACCAAGAAACGCCGCGTTTGGAAGTAAAGTTCAGATATCTGCTGGAGAATTTCGGAATATGTTTTTTAGCCTGATCCATCTTAACCAGCTCGGGTCGCACCGCCAGGCCGGTACTGGTTTCAATTTCACCGGCATGCACATCGTTGGGGGTTTCGATAATTTTGTAGATGTCTACATCGCTGGTCTCCCCGGTGTCGACACAGACAAAAATGCGGGCATCCCGATTGATCATCTGGGCGGCGTAATTCAGTGCCGGACTGTTGCCGCCATGACCGTTGATAATCAACAGCTTGCGGATACCGTTGTGCGAAACACTCATCCCGATTTCATAAATCATAGCGGCCAGCGTATCATTGGAAATGCTGACCGTTCCCGTAAAATCAGCATGGTGATAGGAAATCCCATAAGAAATCGGGGGCAGCACCAGCGGTTTGGGATCGCTGCAGGCTTCCGCCACCCTGCGCGCCAGATAATCGGCATCAAATGCATCTGTATCCAGCGGCATATGGGGTCCATGTTGCTCCAGTGAACCCACCGGCAGCAAAGCAACATCCATTTGTTTAATTCGCGTCCTGGCCTGGCGCCAGGTGAGCTCACCCCACAGGTAACCGCCGGGGCCGGATGATTTTCGGGTATAATTGGCCGCGTTTGCCAACGCGACGTGATCGAATTCAAAAGGAAAAGTCGCATCGACCGCCGGGTCTTTGAGCACATTCACTTTTTCCCAGCTGCGCCCGCTGCGCAGCACGGCTCCGCCAGCATGCTTGAGAAAAATTCGAAAAAGCGGTTTGCGAAGATCAGTGGGTATCGAATTGATGGGAGAAGACTTTGAATCAAACCGTAATTTTAGGATTTCCGGTTGTTCGCTGACAGCCTTTGAGGGCAATTCCTGTGCATCGATTAATCCTTTTTGCGCCAGCATGAAAAACAGCTGCTTAACGCCGGCTGGCTCCTGAGAGACGCCCTTACGGGGCAATTTTTCGAGGCAATTCTGAATCTGAGATGGAGAATAGCCACATTGAGCCGGGTCGGCGCCGATGCCTTTTAGCATAGCGACAATGCGGCGGCACTTTTCACAATGCCCGCAGGGATAAACACGCTCCCCCTCCTTATGGGTTGCGTGACAAGAGGTCTGCTGACGCAAAAGATCCGGATAGCGTTCGACCAGTATTTTTTCGATGAGCAGCTCGGATAACGGTCTCAATATGGAAAACTGACTGATATTCCAACCCTTGCGCATAAAATACCGCGAAAGCGCCTGATCAAAATAAATGCTTTGATCAAAGAGCCCGTCGTAATGGGGGATGCCCTGGGTTGTCCGGCGTACCGAAGTGTCAAATTCATCGCCGATCAGCAGGCGACCGATTCCGCGTTTGCGTAAAAGCGGCAAAGCACCGAATAGAAAAACCGCCACGGTCCACAGTCGAATCGGATACGCATCAGAACGGATATGGTTAAAATCATTACGGATAAACGGCATGCGCTGAAGCATCCAGGCGAACAGCCGATCGGAATTGACCCACACTCTGGCTGTGTTGGGAATGTTATCTTTAAAGGAACGGTACGCGTTCAGTGCTGTAAACCAGTGCCGTCCTGACTCATTTACAAAAATCGGATGGACTTCGCGACCGATTTCATTGATCAATCCGTAGCTTAAGAGGCTGTCTTTGCCGCCGCTGGACAGGATACAATGTCGATGCTTGACAGCAGACCAAAGCTGCCACTTTGTTTTGGATTTCAGCGCGGTTGTTTCCGGAAATTCAAGCGTGGCGCTTAGATACTTTTGTTTTTTTACGGCGGGCAACTTCGTGATTGCACCGGTCAAAAAGGGGTTGGGTTCTAGAAATTTCTTTACATAAATTTCCCGGGCGGTGTTTTCAGCCATATCCTGGATAAAGCGACGATCGAGCGCGTCGAAGGTCCCATGGAAAACAATGGATCGACAAAACAACCCGTAATTGAGGGCTACCTGGGCGGCAATCATATCGGCTAAATTCCGCGATTCCGGTTCCGAAGGATCAAAGACCGTTTCCTCATAGCTGTAAATCAGCTCGGTTCGATCTTCTTTTCCGTCCCCAAAAAGGCGATAAGGTGCCATCAGCCTTTTGGGTTCATATTTAACCGGACCAATTTCCAGCCGATCAAAGACCTGTAACGCTGAAAGTGGGTCATGAGCGGTTTTTCTAGAAGTAGATTTCCGGCTGGCTTTTGGTTGCGTCTGTTTTGAAGGCATGGCTCTCTTTTCTATAATCTTTAACATGCGATTTTAGCATTTTCACAATAGCGCCGGCCCCATCCCGCAAGACATCAAAAACCGGCAGACCGATTTTTTTTTGGATCGTATCGCACATCGACGGAAGTCGATCAGTGGACAGACCCTCGTGATTGATGGTAATCGCCACCACCGGTTTTGCGGACAGGAGTTCGATCGCCTGAATTTGCTTTGTCAGGGGCTGTATCGGATAGCCGGGAAAACCGTCATATTCAAGCCGTGCCGGCGCGTGCTGAAGTATGATGATATCTGGTCGACCGGCAGCCAGGATTTCAAAGCCACCGGGATAAGCCGGATTCATTAAACTGCCTTGCCCCTCAATGACAATAATATCCGGCTTTTCTTCTTTCCAGGCGGTCCACACCGCATGCTCAATTTCGCCGGCAACAAAATCGTTCACCAAAGAGTCCATGATAATCCCGTATTTGACCCCCTGCATCCAGGCGGTTTGACCGGTACCGATCATCTCGGCATGCAGTCCAAGTTCCATAAAGCCGTTGACGATCAGCCAGGCCGTTGTGCGTTTGCCAATCGCAGAGTCGGTTCCCAGCACTGCGATTTTCAAGGCCTCGACTGCTTCAATTTTACCGCTGAAAAAATGAAGGTTTTGGATTCGCGGCGGTTTACGAATATCTCGGATTTTAGCACCATATTGAGCGGCCAGTTTGATCATTTTCGGATCTTCCGAGACATAATCGTGCAGGCCGCAATCCACATCCAACCCATATGAAATGGCATCTTTGATATCCTGCCACGCTTTTGAAGTCAGGCGACCGCCGTCCGGGGCCAGGCCGACAACGAAGTGTGTGGCCGGATGCGTATGGCTGTCGGCCTCCTTTACGGCATGCTCCAGGGATCTGAAAATCGGAATCCGGTTTGCTTTACCGTCCAATACCTCACCGGCATCCTGACCGGCATAGCGAGAATCAATAACCGAAAGTACCCGATACCGCCTGGTGAACCTGACCAATCCATGGGCCGTTTTACCGTTAGGCGTGTTGAAGGCCCCCTCACAATATATGATGGCATTTCCCTCAGGCATTAGGTTCATGATTTCCTCCCAGTTAACATAGCGACATAACGATCACCAGATAGTGGTTCTTTCT
Organism: Desulfobacterales bacterium; assembly: GCA_050123495.1. GTDB lineage: Bacteria > Desulfobacterota > Desulfobacteria > Desulfobacterales > JAHEIW01 > JAHEIW01. The sequence goes on along the minus strand of JASFGZ010000138.1, from coordinate 5,511 downwards.
GATGCTGTTCCATTAAAGCGATCAAACCGGCAGTCGATGCCGGTAAAACCTGCAGGCCTTCTTTCTCTCGAATCAGTTTCGAATAGGAGAGCATCGCTTTATCCGAAGCATCGACTGCCCAGCCTTGGGTTAGGCGAATCGCTTCCAGAGCAATATCTCCATCAATGGCATGCCAGTTAATCAAGGGCTCGTTTACGCTGGTTTCCCGGATTTGTTCAGGTTTCAGGTCTTCACAGGTCGGGATGTTCTTTCGAAAGGCCTGCACAATGGGGTTTTTGCGGAACGATGACCCGGCGATGATGCGTGGTATGCGGGAAGTTTTGCCGCGGCGATACAGGCTCAAAAAGCCCCGATAGATGCCGGCAAGGGTGGTTCCGTTTGAAACCGGAACGGCAATGGCCAACGGCGCATCCCGCAGCTCATCGTATATCTCATAGGCGATTTGCCCGTAAGCGCGCAGCTGTGTCACCGTATTCTCACTACCGGGATTGGCATCGTAAAACTCGTTCTTCCGGGCCTGCTCCTGGGAGACAGTAACGGCCTTTTCATAGTCCCCGTCAACCCGAACAATTTCGGCACCAAGCTCGGTCATTTCTTTTATCCGGTTGGTATGGTAGTTTTGAGGAATACAAATAAGGCATTGCAGCCCGGCGAAGGAGGCGGCCAGCGCCATGGCGACACCGTAATTTCCGCATGTCGCCATCGTTATGGTATCAAAGCCGCGTCGCAGGGCATCCATGGCTTGGGCAAATGCAATCCGGTCTTTTTGGGTACCGGTCGGATTGCCGCCTTCGAATTTTAGGTAGATCTGACGCAAACCGACTTCGCGTTCGATATTGCGCGCGCGCACGAGTGAGGTATCGCCAACTTCAGAATCAAATATGTCCTCATAGGCCTGCAGACGTTCTTCCAGTGGCATGCTCAAATCAGCTGAGATTTTGCGTTGCGCCTCAAATTCCCTGATCACCTGCAAGCCTTCGCCCGTAGCGCCGTCCATTAAATTATAGCGCTTGCTTTCATCTTTTAATCGATATTCACTTAAGTTATTTTGATTTTGCATTTTTCCATCTTCACTTGAGGTATGGAGTTATGACTCGCATTTCAATTAAACAAACAATGGTTCTGTCCTTGTTTATATTGCCAGATAACTTTTGTTCAATTCATCCATTGCGCGGTACACACCCTGGATAGTTGCCTCAGATAAAAGTCTTTGGGCGTAGGCCTTAGCCTCTGAAGTCTTTATGCTTGAAATAATATTTTGAACCGATGGCAAAAATTTGGGATAGACACTCAAAATTCGAACCCCGATGCCAAGAAGAAATGGGATATAATCTTTATCATGTGCCAATTCACCGCAGACGGATATTCTTTTATTTTGTATACTTGCCGCCTTCACAATTTTTGCCAAGCTTCTTAAAACCGCAGGATGGTAAGGCTGGTAGTAATCGACGACCTTTTCATTTGTTCGGTCAACCGCCAACATGTATTGTACAAAATCGTTGGTGCCGATCGATAGAAAATCGGCTTGAGCTGCAAGCTCATCAATGATCTCCACAATTGAAGGCAATTCCACCAACACACCAATTAATGGCTGTTGATGATGAGGCAGATTTTCCCTTTCAAGTGCCAGCAGGCAGTCATATACTGCCTGTCTGGCCTGTTGGAATTCATCCAAAGAAGAAATCAAGGGGAACATGATCTGCACTGTTTTTGTGCTTGCAGCGGCTCGTAGTATTGCTCGTAACTGCTGATGAAAGATATCCCTGTGGCGCAAAGAAAAACGAATCGCCCTTAATCCCAATTCCGGATTGGCTTCACTTTTGAGATCCTGATAGGCTAGCAGCTTATCGCCCCCGATATCCAATGTGCGAATGGTGATGACTTTTCCAGGCATCTCGTCAAAAAGCCGCTGATAGATAAAAAATTGCTCCTCCTCGGAGGGAACTGCCGAACAAATCAGAAACGGGAACTCGGAGCGGTATAACCCAATTCCCTCGGCTTTCAGTTCACGGGCAAGTTTAAGGTCGCGCAAAATATTAATGTTTGCCAGCAGCTGAATTCGAACACCGTCGTGACTGTAAGTCTCCGGAGAAACATCCCTAAATGAAATCCCTTGCGCTAATGGTGCCTTGTCTTCCGATTCATATTCTCTGACAACTTCTTCATCTGGTTTCACATAGATACTGCCGATTTCCGCATCCATGATAACCGGCGTATCTTCGGCAAGACGCAACAATTGCGGCTCGTCGGTAACCATTAGAGGAATCTGCAGTGAACGTGCCAGGATGGTCACATGCGAAGTCACCCCACCGCCCACCAATATGATGCCTCTAACATCTTCAGAGGCCAGCCGTAATATGTCGGAAGGATAAAGCTCCCGCGCAATCACGATCCGATCTCCTCTTAAAGTTGGATCTATTTCATCTTGGTGTTCGAGGTTCTTCATGATCCGATCGGCAAGATCCTGAACGTCATTGGCTTTTTCCCTAATATGAGCATGGCCACTGGAAGAAAAAAGCTCAATATAATGCCTGGTCACCGCGCGTATTGCAGCGACGGGCGGTATGCCTTCTGAAATTCTTCTTTCCATCTCACGCATGAAACGGTCATCTTTGAGGATCATGAGGTGTGCTGAAAAGATCAAGGCGGCACTCTCCGGCAGACGCCGGGCAAATCGTTCCTGGTATTCTTTAAGCTGTTCGGCGGTCGCCTGAATCGCCCGGTGAAAATCGGCCATGCTGTGTTCAGATTTCTCATATCGTTCATCTTGGTGCTCATCAAGCAGCCCGACGTGGCCTTTTTCGAAAACAAAAGCCGGCGCAAAAGCATGCCCCCCGGCAGCCATTTTCCCCTTAATAAATCTTAAGGATTCCACCGCACGATATTCGTGAGCCTCACCTTTCTTTTGCAAATTGCTTTCGATCAGCAGGCGCGCGTTGCCGACGGCACCGGCTATTTGAGAGGCAATCCCTCGCATGGCCCGAATATCGGCATCACCGAAATAATCGCGGTCCTTATGCTGAACAACCAGAACGCCAATTTTCTCATCACCTCTGAGAATGGGTACCGCCAGAAAAGAATCAAAAGGATCTTCGCCAGCCTCTTTGAAATATTTAAACCTGGGATGACGCCTGGCACAGCCTTCGTTTAGCGGTTCGCGTTTCGCCAAGGTAGTTCCGACCAAACCCTCGCCGATCTTCATGCGGACTTTGCCGATAGCAGCTGGATTTAATCCGATAGTGGCGTCCAGCACCAAATCTCCAGATATTTCATCATATAGATAAATCGAGCATACATCAGCATCCATGTGACGGGCGATCATTTCTACCGTACGTTGTAAAAAATTTTCAATATCTTCGCTACCAGTCAATAATGCTGTAAGCTCGCTGACGTCACACAAGAGATGAAGGTGATGGTGGTCTTTTCGTTTCATAATGACTCAACAATTGATATCAGCTTAGTTTTTAGTTTCACCTTTTCTAAATGTCATTTTATTTCATAAAAACGGAAGCACTCTTATCCAAAAAAGTGGTTCCCGATAAAAGGGAACCACTTTTATTATGAAGCAGTAGCCTACAGTTTCAGGTCACGGTTTTCAGTTACTTAATATCAATCTGCTTCGGTCTTTGTTCCTCCGGCTTGGGAATTTTCACCTCAAGCACCCCAGCCTTGTAATGCGCGACAACTTTTTCCGGATCAATAATAGCCGGTAAAGTGAATGAACGATGGAATCTTCCCGATCTTCTTTCATGCCGGTAGTAATTTTCCTCTTTGATCTCTTTTTCTTCCGTGCGTTCCCCTTTGAGGGTGAGTATGTTTTCTTTAATCTCAATTTCAATGTCTTCTTTCTTTAACCCCGGAACCTCTGCCTGTACAACAATGGCCCCATCAGTTTCATGGATATCCACCGACGGATACCAGGTATCTAAACCGACCTCATCTTCTCCCAATCGAGGTTCAGGGAAGGCTTCCCAGAACAATCGATTGATTCGATCCTGCAAAAAGGAGAGATTTCTCCAGGGATCCAGTCTTACAAGTGCCATAATGTTACCTCTTATATTTATTTCTTTAATTTATTCTCTTTCAATCAGCCTAAGCCTCAGTTTCTGAGACCTTGATCCAAAATCAACAAATAGTTAAATGAATATCTGTTTAATAGTGTATGGGATACCTAGCACCGATACCGAAATAGGATTCACCATCCTTAACCAGGTCCCGACACCATTTTACGTCTGCAAGCGAAAAGGTGCGTATGCATTCGCAATCTTCTAAATTTGAAGCCTTACAGCCAGATACTTCTATGCGAAACAATATTGTCATACCCGGTTTGATGGGGTATGCAGTTTCGAAATACAAACCACTTTTGCTGAAATTTAAAACCCTGGCTCGGTAAGAATTTTCTGTGCCATAATTAAATGTTATTCGATTAAACTGCATCCATTTAATCTTGGCTTCACACTTATGCCGTCTTTCTGTTCTTTTCTCGGTGGCTTTTATCGATTGCATCACCGTGAAAAATTCCACCTTTCCCGGTTTATGACCACCCAATAACGATACCTCCGGATGGCAAATTTATCTGGCTCTTAGATAAGGCAACAAATATGCCAAAATCATAACCTATTGAAATTCACAGACATACTTAATATCAGCCAAATTCTATCGGAACTTGATATTCCGATTTTTTGTCAAATCATTTGGTTTGATATAATTAATTGCCACTTAGCCGGCTCTAATAGCTTGTAATTACGAAATTATTTAGGTTAAGAAGTACCGGTTCCGAAATCATAAACTTGAGAATCGATAATTCACTTCTTCGATGTTACAAACCTGTTTCAAAAATAGTGGCTTCGGGTTTAGGGCCCCGCTAAAGCGGGAATACATATCTAATCTTAAAAAATTAATGTGTGAATCAAGGCGTCCCGTGAATTGATAACGGAGCGTACACGTAGTAAGTGAGTATTTCAATTCGCGGGACTACGCCGCCCTGGGCGCTTAGACACATTTTTGAGATAGGTTATAGACTCCAGTTTAAAATAGCAGTCTATTGCTCAACTTGAAAAAAATCTGAGTCAATTTGGCAAAAACTATTGACGATCTAATTTTGTTGACATTTCGCTAAAAGATATTAGATATAGGCCAATTCATTATCCTTGACGTTTTCGTAATTAAGGAAAAACATGAAATCTATCCTTGTTACCACCTCCGAACAAAAATTGTTCCGTAAAATACGTTCTTGTTTCCCATCTGATTGTCGCGTGGAGAGTGCGACTTCGAAACAGCAGGCATTGGATTTGCTGTTAAAAAAACGCTTTGACCTGGTGTTTATAGAACTCAATATCCTCACGGCCTCAGTGCCTGATGAAAATTACAAAGAAGCCTTACAACCTTTTTGGCAAACATATCCGACCATTGAAATTATTGTTATGGCGCCCCAAAGCCATATCAGAAAAGCCGTAAGGGCTGTTAAAGACGGGGCCAGTGATTATCTCCCTTATCCAATTGACACCGAGG
>JASFGZ010000137.1:0-9403 GCA_050123495.1 Desulfobacterales bacterium | reverse complement strand
TCATCAGAGAACCTAATGGTTCGTGTAATTTTCTGGGTGGTTTGGGTTACGGTTTTTGTGGTTTTTTCCACAGTAGAACAACTAACAAAGACGAAATATATACCCGCAAAGCAGACGAGCCAGAGCAGAAATAATGTCCATTTGAGGATCAATTTTGAATAGGGTATTATCATGGTTCTGTTATTACACCCTTGATATTTTAAGTAAAGATACACCCTCCCGCGAAGGCAAGACGCGGCGTGCGAATAAAAGCAGTTGATCTAAATAATAGTTTTAAATAAATAATTATTCCAGCTATGTCAAACGGTCTATAACCTGTCTCAAAATTAGCAGTTCATCTTCGAAGACAGAAAAAAAAGGATTCAGAATTTTTAGAAAAAGGAGACGATTATCGATGGCATCTATGGATGAGCAAATTTTAAGAGCAACCAAAGAGATCGTTGTTAAGTTCATTGAAGGCGGAAGGATAACGCCGACCGGTTTTCCGAAAACTTTTGAAAGCATTTACCATACCGTGGAAGATACGGTAAAAGGTGAGATAAGATCCACGGCGCCGCCGAAAAAAGAGTAAACAGTCAATTCTACCCCGGAGAAGCAGAACCGGAATGTTGGGCACGAAGTGAAGCTTTAGCGCTATGCTGGAATATTGGGTTACAAATTCGGATTAGGTCTATTTTTAATTAAAATTGAAATGAATTCCGATTAAACCAACCCATTTATCCATTATTCCAATATTCCATTATTCCTATGTCTTGAATCTGCTCGGTAATAAGGTTTGAACTTTTTTCGCCGTAAAAGGCATAAAAATTGCGGTGAGATACTAATGGGCTTCCGCCCAGTTTTTGCCAACGGCCACATTGACCTTGAGCGGCACTTTGAGATCCCAGATATCTTCCATAATCTCTTTGACCAGATGCGTTACCGTATCGAGTTCTTCTGATGGGACTTCAAAAACCAGCTCATCATGAACACTGAGCAACATTGCGGATTTGAGTTTTTTATCCCTGAAGGCACTGTCGATATTGATCATTGCCAATTTAATGAGATCGGCAGCCGAGCCTTGAATCGGTGTATTGATAGCCGTGCGCTCGGCTGCCTGGCGTACGTTATTGTTGACACTGCTGATATCCGGTAAGAGACGGATACGTCCGAGCAGCGTACTGGTTTGTTTTGACCGGCTGGCCTCCACCAGGGTTTTATCGATGAAGCGCTTCACACCCTGATATCTTTTAAAATAATTATCAATATACGTTTTCGCCATCTTAAGACTGAGCCCCAGTTGTTTTGAAAGCCCATAGGCACTCATCCCGTAAATGATGCCGAAATTAATCGCCTTGGCCTGGCGCCTGAGTTCAGTGGTAATCGCTGACGCTGATACTTGAAAAACTTCACTGGCGGTCCGGGCGTGTATATCTTCATCCTCTAAAAATGCCTGAATTAGAATTTGATCATCAGAGTAATGCGCCAAAATACGAAGCTCAACCTGGGAATAATCCGCTGAAACCAGATGCCAGCCTTTACGGGGCACAAAGGCTCTGCGAATTTCCATGCCTTCATCGGTTCGAATTGGAATATTTTGCAAATTGGGATCGGAACTACTCAAGCGTCCGGTAGCAGTTACCGTCTGATTGTAGGACGTATGGATGCGGCCGGTTTCCGGGTTGACCAGATCAATCAAGGCATCGGCATAGGTAGATTTCAATTTTGTTAGAGTTCGGTGCTTTAATACAAGTGCCGGCATTTCGTGTTCTTCGGCCAGCCGCGTTAAAACATCCACATCGGTGGAATAACCGGTTTTCTTTTTTGTCTTTTTCAAAACCGGCAAATTGAGTTTATTAAACAGGATATTGCCGAGCTGTTGGGATGAGTTAATATTAAATTCTTCGCCGGCAAGTCCATAAATGCTGGCTTCCAAGGCGTCGAGCTGATGTTCAAAAGATTTGGATAATTCATGCAGGCGGTCAATATCAACACAGGTGCCCCGCATCTCCATTCGCAGCAAAACCGGCACCAAAGGCATCTCGACATTTTCCATCAGATCGGTTAGGTCAATCTCCTGGAGCCGGGGCATCAGGACATCTTTCGCCATAAGGGTGATGTCGGCATCCTCGCATGCATAGGGCACTGCTTTTTCCAGAAGCACTTTATTAAATGATAGGGCATTTTTGCCTTTGCCGGTGACTTCCTGATAAGGAATGGTTTTATGACCCAGAAAATCCATGGCAATCTGATCCAGATTGTGGGCTCTTTTAGAGGGATTCAGCAAGTAAGAGGCAACCATGGTATCAAAGACCACACCCTCGAGATCGACACCATGCCGGGATAAAACAATCCAGTCGTATTTAATATTTTGCCCGATCTTTTTAATGGCCGGATCCTCCAGAATTGGCCGGAGTTGTTTTAAGACTTCGGTGACCTCAAGTTGCCGGGGAGCGCCAATGTAGTCATGACCGCAAGGAATGTAAAAGGCTTCATTGGCCTGCATGGCCAGGGACAGGCCCACCAATCTGGCTTTCATGGGGTCCCGGGATGTCGTCTCGGTGTCCACAGCAAAAATAGGAGCTGATTTCAGACGGGCAATCAGCTTCGCAAGTTCGTCTATTGCCAAAATGGCCCTGTAATCTTTGCGACTGAGATCCGTCCGGTTAGACATGGCCTGCTGCAATTGCCTGAATTCGAGCGTTTTAAACAACTCGGAAAGCGCATCGGTGTCGGGCGGCCCTATCTCAAAAACCTTTAAATCGCCGGGAACCGGAACCCGGGTGTCAATGGTGACCAGGTCCCGGCTCAAATAAGCTTGATCTTGAAAGTTAATCAGGTTTTCACGTTGTTTTTTTTGAGTAATGGAATCGACCGCTTGATATAAGGCTTGCATGCTCCCAAATTTCTGGATCAAATTGAGGGCGGTTTTCTGACCGATTCCGGGAACCCCCGGGATGTTATCGGTTGTATCACCGGAGAGCCCCATGACCTCGATCATCTGAGACGATTCAACACCATAAGATTTCTTTACGAATTCGGCATCGATCGTTACATCCTTCATCGGATCCCAGATAATTGCTGCCTTTGTCACCAGCTGGATAAAGTCCTTGTCGCCGGTCACCATGACCACCGAATAACCATTTTTTTCGGCAATACGGGCATAGGTTCCGATTAAATCGTCAGCTTCAAATCCTTGCATCTCGATAATCGGCAATTGAAATGCAGATGTAATTTTTTTGATATACGGAATTTGAGCAACCATATCTTCCGGCATCGGCGGACGATTGGCTTTATAGTCCGTATACATGTCATGGCGGAAGGTGGGCCCCTTGGCATCAAAAAACATACCCGCGTACTTGGGATTGCAATCTTCGATAAGCTTCAGCAACATGCGGGTAAAACCGAAAATGGCATTGGTCGGTAGCCCTTTTGAGCTGGTTAATCCCCGGATGGCGTGATACGCCCGGTGAATATAGGCGCTGCCGTCGATTAAATATAGGGTCTTTTCTTTTTTCATTGGATCATAAAAAGCATAAACTGATTTAAACCGTCTCCGGCTGCGTTGACAGATGTGGCTGCTTGAATTATTTTTTTTGCTGATGCGTCTCAACAAGCCGAAATCTTTTTCAGCTTATCAAAAGTGCTTAAGTTGCATGATTTAAAAAACCTATAGCATTAAAGAAATAAAACAACAATCATGAAAGCGCCGGCCACCGCAACCGCATACCGGAAAAAAAAACGTCGCGTTAAAAATTATGAATGCGTTTGCTGTGGGATGACATTTCCATTTTGCTGGGCGTGCCGCTGCGGGTTTAGTATCTGTCAGGCTTGCATGCAAGAAAACATGTGGGGAATGTCCTGTAATGCCATCACCTGGACGTGTCCGGATTGCGGCGAAGGGAATGGGTTTGGCAACCAATGAGGGGGCACCGTAATTTCTAAACTGGATTGGTGATATTAATTTTTCTTTAAGACATTTGAATTAAGGGGGATGAAATGGAAAAATGGAAGAGTGGAATGGTGCAATAATGGTTTTTTATTAAGGATGTCTTCAATTTAATTTTCCTGTAAAAAATATGCCATCAAGACATTTGCCCCTTGTCTTATAACCCATCATTCCATTGTTCCAGTCTTCCAACATTCCGATTCAATCAAAGCGAAGGCGCTAGCTTCTAACCATCACGGCCAAATTCGCACCCAAGGGAGGGCAAATAGTTATGACGGATAAGATCATTTCGATCGAGGAGCAAGCGGGTCCGTTTCAAATGGTTTTTCAACGCGTCATGCGGATGGTGCCCGATCGTGATCGGCATGATAAAAAATTGCAGCGCCTGATTGCCTTTCGTTTAAAAATTGACGGCGAAGCAGCGATCAGCGAGTACCTGATTAACAAGATCAGGGAAGCGATCAAATGTTCTTATAGCGGAAGCCTGTATGACTATCTTAAGGATGATATAGAGGCGAAGGAATGTGAAGATACGAAATTAGACGATACCCCGCCCGGCGCCGCCTGAAAAAAAGAGTTGCTATGGAAAGACGAAATGGTTAAAAGAGCCACTTAACGGACTGACCCAAAAAACCAGTCCGTTTGAATATCGGACCGGATGTTAATACCATGCACTATGAAGGCAACATCATAAGGCCTCCCAGCGAAGCCAACAGCATATTGCTGCAGGTAACCGTGGGATGCTCGCGCAACAAATGCACGTTTTGCGGAACCTACAAGGGTGAGCGATTCCGAATAAAACCCGATTCCATCATTATGGAAGATATCGCTTTTGCGGCGAAGTACTGCAACCGGCAACGCCGTGTCTTCCTGTGCGATGGCGATGCCTTAATTATTCCCCAAAAAAGGCTTTTAAAAATACTCAAAGAAATTGAAAAACAGCTTCCCTGGGTCACACGGGTGGGGCTGTATGCCAATGCCAAAGCCTTAAAAATGAAAAGCCCCGAAGAGCTCAAAGAGCTAAAAGCACACGGCGTGAGCATTGCTTATATGGGGCTGGAAACCGGCGACGACGTTACCTTAAAGAAAATAAACAAAGGCGCCACCGCCGCGCTTATGATCGAAATGGGCACCAAAGCAAAACAGGCCGGTTTCAAGCTTTCGGTTACCGTGCTTTTGGGCATTGCCGGTCCGGAACGATCTCAGATTCATGCACTGGAGACCGGACGCGTCCTCTCGGCTATCGATCCGGACTATGTTGGTGCCTTAAGCCTGATGCTCATACCGGCAACGCCCCTGTTTCAAGACTACGAATCCGGAAAATTTCGCCTGATTGAGCCGCGGGAAATGCTGGCTGAATTAAGAACAATGATTGCCAGCACGAACCTGACCAGAGGTCTATTCCATGCCAACCACGCTTCAAACTACCTGCCGATCAAGGCCAGATTCCCAAAAGAAAAGGAAGCGACCCTGCTATTAATTGACCAGGCCTTGGCAGGCAAAGTCCCGCTGAAGCCGGAATACCTGAGGGCGTTATGACCAGCGATAGTCGCAGCTAAAGTTCAGCGCTTAAAGATGGCAGATCGACAACAAAAACCATACTTCTAAAAAAATGAGGCAAACGATGCGCCATTTTTTCCCGGTACTTTTGATTATATTTTGCGTCGCAGGTATTTGCCAGGGACAGGAGTTAGGAATTCAACCATCTTCCACCTGGCCGCCACTTGCTGCCAGTATTAAAATTACACAACCCCTCGACTTTTGCGGCGAGCCGGTCGATCTTGGCAGCCAAGAAGTGCGCGAGCGATTGGAAAAGGAATTACTGCTCACCCTCTGGGATCGGCCCCAGGTAATCCTATGGATAAAGCGCTCCCCCCGATATCTGCCTGTAATTGAAGAAATGCTGAAAGAAAACAAAATGCCCGATGATCTTAAGTATGTCGCGATTATCGAAAGCGCACTCAGACCTCATGCCGGCTCGCGTAAAGGGGCAATTGGTTTCTGGCAATTTTTGAAATCCACCGGCGAAAAATATGGGCTCAAAATTAACCCGGAAATCGATGAACGCCGAAATATTTTTGCTTCGACTCAGGCCGCCATTAATTATTTAAAGGAACTTTACGAAATTCTGGGCTCCTGGACGCTGGCGGCGGCTGCCTACAATATGGGTGAGCTCGGGTTGGAATCGGAGATTGTGTCTCAAAAAACAAACGACTACTACCAGCTTTACCTGCCGCTTGAAACCCAGCGATATGTTTTCAGAATTATATCGGCAAAACTCATTTTCATGGATCCGGAGCGATTCGGTTACCGGGTTGAAAAGACCGATCTTTATCCACCGTTGCAGTTTGATCGTACCCATATCGAGTGCTTTCAGGATACGCCGATTCATGTGATTGCCCGGGCAGCCAAGACGCATTTTAAGGTTATCAAAGACTTAAACCCTGAAATCCGGGGACACTTCCTGGGCGCGGGGATGCACTCGCTCTTGATTCCCAAAGGTGCAGGAAACGGATTTCATGTCCGATTCAAACAGCTGGTTAAACAATGGCTTGCCGAAAACCAGGAACGGGTCTATGTCGTGAAGGAAGGCGATAATCTGACCACTATCGCAGAGCGCTTTAATGTGCCGTTGCCGGCCCTGCTGATCTGGAATCGGCTTGATGGCAAAAAACCGATCTATCCGGGTGACCGGCTCGTCATTTACCCCAATGAAGTTAACAGCGATTTGAATCCGCCCCGGACGGACTGAGGTCCAGCAGAAGGAGATCTATCCATGCCGATCACCAAACAACCCCAGGAGGCCGCAAAATTTGAAATCCAAACCTACCGGCGGCCCAAAGATCGCAAAGCCTTGAGATCGACCCATGTTGCTTTTTCCGGAACACCGCAACGGCATCCCTATGACCGGGAAAAAATCATATTGGTCGCCGATCCCTACAGTACCCATAACTTTTTTTACGAGTTTTTTAAAGGTGATATTGCTTACGTCGAGGAATTGCCGAGCATTGTCAATGTGGATGGGGAAACCGTCACCATGGTGAGGGTCTGGATCAAAAAAATGAGCATCGGAATGCGCTGCTCACCTTTTATTGTCGAAGACACGGCCGAAAAACCCAGGGATAATAAATGACCGGCAAATAAACGCCCGTTGAATTAAAATTCAACGGGCGTTTATTTAATTTTCAGTCAGGTAAATCAATAAAATCTTTAATTTGAATTTATATTTTCTATAGTTAAATTGGCGATCGTTTAAGGATGTGTCCGAAAAATGGAAATAGAGATCGGGCTGGAGACAAAATCTGAAAAGGAGGTTTCCCCGCCAATTTAAAGGACTTTAACCACCACCAGGGTCTCATCGTCATCCGGTCCAAGGGGGTGACGAAAATCATTCACAGATTCAAATACCTTATCCAGTATTTCTGTGGCCGGTTTATCTGCCGTATCGCGAATCGCATCCAGCAACCGCTCGGTGCCGAACATTTCTCCAGCGGCGTTAACCGATTCTTTGATGCCGTCTGTTCCGATCAAAATGATTTGCCCCGAGTCGATCTGTTGTTGGAATTCTTTATAAACAGCGTCTTCCATCACGCCCAGCGGCAGTCCCTCACCGGCAAGCAACTCATATGAATTATCCTCCGGGGTATAGAGAACCGCCGGCTCATGGCCGGCCTTCACCCAGCGAATAACTTTTGCTTTAATGTCAATCTCACCGTAAAACATCGTCATAAAAAGATTAAGCTCTTCAACATCCGGGACAAGCCGCTTGTTTACATCGGAAATAATGGCGGCACACTCACTGGGGGAACTCTGAACTCTCTCTCTGAGAAAGGCCCGCGCCGTTGTCATCAGCAGTGCGGAAGAAATGCCGTGGTCGGTCACATCGCCGACCACAACGCAGACGCTTTCTTTGCCGTTTGCAGCCGGATACAAAAAATCATAGTAGTCGCCACCGGTTTCATCACACCAGATGCTTCTGCCGGCGATGTCGAACCCGTCAATCTGAGGATCGGATTTCGGCATCAGTTTTTGTTGGACCCTGCTGGCCTGGGCGAGCGAAGATTTAAAATTATTCAACTGGTTTTGATTGGAGATGACTTTGCGGTACTTGCCGATAGCGCTTTGAATCGCCTGGTACAGTGTATCTGCCGGACACGGCTTGGGGTGAAACTGAAAAATGCTGCCCTCGTTTACCGCTCGAATCGCGGTCGGCATATCAGCGGTGCCCGTGAGCATCATCCGGACCGTATCCGGATTGGTCTTTTTGACATGGGACAAAAATTCGACACCATTCATTCCCGGCATCATAAAATCAGATACAATCACCGCATAGGGTCCATGCTTCTGCACCTGTTTTAAGGCTTCCTCTCCACTCAGCGCCGTATCAATGGTGAATTTATTGCGCAACTGACGCTTAAGACCCGCCAACACCATGGCATCATCGTCTACCAGCAAAACTTTAGCTTTCATTAAAATTTCCTCTCTGTCAGTTCATTACAAAATGTTTGCCAATCATTTAGTCGATCGGCTAGTCCGAGGTTGTCCAGATATCCCCGGTCCAATTGTTTCCAACCATTTCCAGTATCCTGACCATGGCGGTCATTTCTTAAACGGTCGAACGCATCGCCGAAATGCACGGCGGTTAGAAGCCCGGTTGAATTTGACAGACTTCTTCCGGGGCAGTGATGATAGGCAATCGCTTCGATCACGGGATAATCCAGCCCCCATAGCCCCATCAGGTAGGCCCCGATTTCGGCATGGGTGGTTCCAAACAGATCATTTTCCAAATCCCATAGATTTTGCCCGGTGTGCCTGGCTTCAGTCAAAAGCTTTTGATAGGGCGCTTGAAAGTTGGTTACCAGGATCAGTTTTCCCAAATCGTGAAACATGCCGGCCATCAGCGAATTATTAACCAGATTTTTATCCAGATGCTCCGCTTTGGTGATCGTTTGAGTGAACATACTGACCGACATACTGTGATTAAAAAGATCGTCAAAATTAAACCAGGCAAACTTTTTTTGATTAAATTCAGAAAAAATCTTTACTGAAAGCACCAGGGCCTTGATCGTTTCGGTTCCCAGCAGCATGACCGCTTCTTTTGGATTGCTGATTTTCCGAACAAGCCCGAAAAAGGCTGAATTTACAACTTGTAAGATTTTAGCCGCCATCCCCATGTCCTTGGATATGATGTCCCCAATTTTTTGAACCGACGGCTCCGGCGATTGGAGCTCGCCGACGACTTCGGTATAGACGGCCGGCAAGCTGGGAAGCGTTTCTGTTTGCGAAACGATGCGTTTGATCGATTCATCTTCTAACAGATTTCGCAAGGCAAACAGCTTTATTAATGTCTGCTTTAATATGTCAGCATCACAGGGCTTTGAAAGGCTTTGATGGGCCAGCTGCACAGACTTAAATGTCGTTTCCTGTTCCACCTGCCCGGAAAGGATGATCCGTACAACCTCGGGATGTTTGCTT
>JASFGZ010000136.1:0-9425 GCA_050123495.1 Desulfobacterales bacterium | reverse complement strand
ATGAAGCCTATTTAAAATCATTTTAAATTTGACAAATGGCCATGCTATAGTTACCATTTAAGGGTATTTACAAGAAGCCATCTCAAAAATAGGATTTTGGTTCAAGATCGCGGCGGGGCCGAGCTTCAAACCGGAGGCATACGGCTGTATGTCGAGGATTTGAAGCGAGACACCAACAAAGATATTGGGCCAAAAGACATTTTTGAGATGGCTTCTAACAAATCCGGCCAGATTACCCGTACTAAGCTGAAAACACGCAAGGAGGATTAAACAATCATGGTGGAAGTCACTGAAGAAGCGACCAAACAAATTCAGGAATACTTTAATGGCAAAGAGGTCACACCGATTCGGATCTTTTTGAATGCAGGCGGTTGAGGGGGCCCTTCCCTGGCCATGGCTCTGGATGAGCCGAAAGACAACGACAATGTGTTCGATGTAAATGGTTTTCAATTTATAATCGAAAAAGAGTTCTATGAGAAAGCGCAACCCGTAAAGGTCGATTTTCTGGGATACGGGTTTAAAATTGATTCCAGCATCGACTTCGGTCCCGGCAATGCCGCATGCGGAAGCTGCAGCACAACGGGAAACTGTGGCGATTAAAAAATATAATGCTTAGAAGTGGTTTCAAAACCTCAGATTGTGTTTGCGGGCCCCCGCAATTGCGGGATTTCGCATCGGATCTTATTTATATTAGGGTGCTCAAAAGGCGCAAGACGAGTCAAAAGCGCAGCATACACGGTAGTATGTGAGCATTTTGAGTCGGTTTGTTGAACTCCTTAATGTTCGTAAAAACAAATGTGAAATCCCGCCTGCACCGGCGGGGGCAACGCAGCCATCGGACACTAGATGGGGTTTTGAAACCACTTCTAGACAAAAGGGCGACACCCGGACGGGGTCGCCCTTTTTATTTGATGAATTCGGTTTAGAATGGGAACAATGACATCCGCAAAGTTTAATGAAATAATCAACTACCACGAAGCAACCAAACATCATTATGACCGCTATGCCAGATCGCCAGGCTACATGGATTGGAAAAATCAGCCGAACCCGTTTCGAACCTACACAGGGTCGCCGGTCCACCCCCTGAAACCGCTGAAGCAGGATCCACCTGGCGCCTATCTGGATTTATATGAGCGCAAAAACAATACGCAACAGCCCTTTAGGATTGAAACCATTGCCGGCTTTCTTGAATTGTCCTTGGGATTATCCGCCTGGAAAGCGGGGGCCGGTTCCCGCTGGTCGTTACGCATGAACCCTTCGAGCGGAAACCTTCATCCCACCGAGGCGCATCTGATCCTGCCGCCCATGAAACCGTTAAGCAGCGGTGTCTACCACTACAATGCCCTTGGCCACGTGCTGGAGAAACGCGCCGATATTCCTGATCCTTTATGGCAGCGTATTGTTGCCCATTTTGGAACACCGGGATTTATGATCGGCATCAGCAGCATATTCTGGCGCGAATCCTGGAAATACGGTGAACGCGCATTCCGTTATTGCAACCATGACGCCGGTCATGCGCTGGCCTGTGTGAGTTTTTCAGCCAATCTATGCGGCTGGAAAGTTACCTGTTTAGGCTGTCTGTCCGACGAAGAGATCGATACGGTCTTGGGTTTTGACCAGATCCGTTTTCGAAAACTGGAAGAGGAGCACACCGATTTCTTGTGTTTTGTCCACCCGCATAAATTAAATCACGTCCCCCGCGGATTACCGGATCCCATTGTTTCGCAATTTGCCGACCTGAAATTTATCGGAGAGCCTCAAGCATTGAGCCAAACGTGCATAAACTGGGAACGCATCTACACAACAGCCGGTCTGACCAAAAAGCCACCCACTGAAGAGGTCACCTGCGACCTGGCAAAGCAACCGTGGTTGGCAAACGCAACCAGTTCATTATCTGCCGCGGATATCATTCGAAAACGCAGAAGCGCGACATCCTTCGATCCCGATGGGTCTATTACCAGAAACCAGTTTTTAACCATGTTCGACAAAACCCTGCCGCGCAGGGATTGCGCACCGTTTGACACCGGACTGACGGGGCCTTTGACCCATCTGGTTATTTTTGTCCATAACGTCGTCGGACTGCCGCCGGGGCTATATTTCTTTTTGCGCACGGAAAGTGATTTAGACGAAGTCAAGCGGTTGTCGCGACCCGATTTTAAATGGCAGCCTGTGGAAACGAATATTCCGCTGTACCTTCTTGCCGAGGGAGACTTCAGGCAGCAGGCCACAATGGTCAGCTGTCACCAGGAGATCGCCGGTTTCAGCGCCTTTTCTCTGGGAATGATTGCAAAATTCAAAGAGATCGTTGCAGCCCATCCCTATCTTTATCGTCATTTATTCTGGGAGACCGGAATGATCGGACAGGTGTTGTATCTGGAAGCGGAAGCCCACGGCGTTAGAGGCACGGGAATCGGTTGTTTTTTTGATGACGCCGTCCACGAAATAATGGGATTTAGCGACAATCACTATCAAAGCCTCTATCATTTTACGGTCGGTAAACCGATCGAAGACCCGCGATTGATGACTTATCCGCCTTACGATCACCTCAAAGATAAACGCTAAATAATGACAAGTTAATCAAGGCTTAATTCTCAGAAAGGACCATCTGCTTTAAAAGTTGCGAATGGCTATTCGAGTACCTATTTTTTAATTCACAACTTTATTTTCTCACAATAGGAGAAGACCATGGCTCCCAACCAACTGATAAATGAGAAAAGCCCTTATTTACTGCAGCATGCCCATAACCCGGTCGACTGGCATGCCTGGTCTGAAGAGACGTTTGAGCTGGCCAAAACCCGAAACAAGCCGGTTTTTATTTCCATCGGCTATGCCACCTGCCACTGGTGTCATGTGATGGAAAAAGAATCGTTTGAAGATGAAGAGGTCGCCCGGGTTCTGAATGATACATTCATCTGTATCAAAGTGGACCGGGAAGAACGACCGGATATTGATGCCGTGTATATGGCCGCCTGCCAGATGCTAACCGGAAGCGGCGGCTGGCCCCTGAACCTGTTCCTTACGCCGGATAAACAACCTTTTTTCGCCGCCACTTACCTCCCCAAGCGCAACCGCTTTGGCCGCGCCGGCCTTGTCGAGCTTTGTCAGCAGATAAGCAGCCTCTGGACGTCCCAAACCGATAAAGTGCATTCCTCGGCCGCCGCTATCGCTGCCAGCTTAGACCGCGCTTTTACCTTTGCCGCCGCCGATGAACCTGGCGAATCCTTACTCGACCATGCCTTTGAGCTGATCTGGCAGGCCTACGATTCCAAATTCGGCGGATTCGAAAGTGCCCCCAAATTTCCGACGCCCCATCGCCTGCTCTTTTTGCTGCGCTGTTATCACCGCACCACAGACGCCAAAGCACTGAAGATGGTGGAAAAGACCTTGAAAGCCATGCGACTGGGTGGAATCTGGGACCACGTCGGCTATGGTTTTCACCGCTATTCGACGGACCCCCGGTGGCTGCTGCCCCATTTTGAAAAAATGCTATACGATCAGGCCCTCATCGCCCAGGCCTGTTTAGAAACTTACCAGATCACCAAAGATGACTTCTATGCCCAAACAGCAGAAGAAATCTTTACCTATGTCTTGAGGGATATGACATCTGCGGAAGGTGCATTTTTTTCGGCTGAAGATGCCGACAGCGAAGGTGAAGAAGGCAAATTTTATGTGTGGACCGTTGACGAGTTCAGAAAGGTGCTGGGGGACGGATATTCGGAAGCATGGGATAGAATATTGAATCTGAAACCAGATGGCAATTTTGCGGACGAAGCCAGCGGCCAAAAAACCGGGGCCAACATTATCCATCTGGAACAATCTCTAAGCCAATGGGCCGGGGAGTTGAATCTGACCGAACCGGAGATAAACACGCAGTGGGAAAAAATCCGCCAAAAATTGTATCAATCCCGCAAGGATCGGATCCATCCGCTAAAAGACGATAAGATTCTTACCGACTGGAACGGCCTGATGATTGCTTCCCTGTCTCTGGCTGCCCGGATTTTGAATAAGCCCGAATACGCCCAAGCCGCAGAGAATTCCGCCCAATTCATTCTGACAAAAATGCGCGATGGTCATGGCAGGCTGTTTCATCGCTACAGAGACGGCGAGTTGGCCATTGAAGCGCAGGCTGCTGATTATGCCTTCTTCATATTTGGACTGCTGAATTTATACCAGGCAACGTTTGATTTAGCCTATGCTGAAGAAGCGGCTGCGTTGCAAAAAACCATGTTGCACGATTTTTGGGATGAAACCAACGGCGGCTTTTTCTCAACCGCAAATAAGAGCGCAGAACTTCCGGTACGACCCAAGGAACTGTATGATGGTGCGATTCCCTCGGCCAATTCTGTTTCGTTGTTGAACCTGCTCTGGCTGGCCCGGTTGACGGGTGACCCCAAATGGGATACGAAAGCCCATCAACAGATGCGCACCTTTGCCGGCACGGTAAAATCCCAGCCGACGGCTTTCACCTATTTTCTACTGGGCGTCGATTTTGCCATTCGCCCGGGTCAGGAAGTGGTGATTTCCGGCGAGCCTGATAAAAGCGACGCCCGGAAAATGCTGGCGGCGTTGAACCTTAATTTCACGCCCAATAAGGTGACGCTGGTCAAATCGGACCAAAATGCCGAGCGGCTGGCCAAATTTGCCGGCTACACCGACGGCCTGCAGCTTGTTGAAGGCAAAGCCACCGCCCATGTGTGCAAAGGCTTTGCCTGTAAGGAGCCCACCTCGGATATCCAGACCATGGTAGCGCGCATACTCGGTAAAAAATAAAACACAATTCATTTAAAACTCCGAAGCTGGCGATTTGTTCTGGCATGAATACCAACGACATCGAATTTCTGAGAAAACAATTGGTAAAATGGTATCTCGCAAATCAGCGCGATTTACCGTGGCGCCGATCAAAAAACGCTTATCAAATCTGGGTTTCAGAGGTGATGCTGCAGCAAACCCAGGTCAACACGGTTTTAAGCTATTACCGCCGATTTTTAAAAAAATTTCCGAATATTAAAAAACTGGCCGGCGCCGATTTGCAGGCAATTCTCAAGGTCTGGGAAGGGATGGGATATTACGCCCGGGCGCGAAACCTGCACCGGGCCGCCCAGACGGTGGTGCAGGATCATGGCGGCCGGATTCCAAATACCTGGGAGGCCTTTCACAGCCTGCCCGGCGTCGGCGATTATATCGCAGCCGCCGTGCTGAGCATCGCCTTCGATCAACCGCATGCGGTGGTCGACGGCAATGTCAAGCGGGTACTGGCCCGCCTGTATAAAATGCATGCGCCTGTGAATCAGGCAAGTTCCTATAAAAGGTTTAAAGCGGCCGCCGACCAGCTCCTGGATTCGCAGCACCCGGGGGTCTTCAACCAGGCCATGATGGAACTCGGCGCCTTGATCTGCACGCCCCGAAATCCTTCCTGCGGCATCTGCCCGCTACATCACCTTTGCCGGGCTTATCAAACCAATCAGGTCGCCGGTTTTCCGAAACGCCAACTGTCAAAAGCCACGCCGCAATATCATATCGCGGTGGGTGTTGTCTTTAAAAATGATCGGGTGCTGATCACCCGGCGGAAGACCGATGGGCTGTTGGGAGGATTATGGGAATTTCCGGGCGGCAAGATTAGAGACGGCGAGTCGGCCCCAGCGGCCTGTATCAGGGAAATCAAAGAAGAAGTTAATCTGAATGTGGACGTTGACCGGCATTTGGCAACGGTTAAACACGCCTATACGCATTTTAAAATTGTCATGGATGTGTTTTGCTGCAGATACATATCCGGAAGGGTTTATTTACGCGGCCCGGTTGCTTTTCGCTGGATCCGTCTGGATGAATACAAAAACTATCCGTTTCCCAGAGCCAATCATAAATTCATACCATTGTTAGGCATTTTTCATTACGCCAATACGCCATGACTCCATCACTCCAAGATTCAAGATTCGATATCCTGCTTATCCAGCCCCCTATTCGCGACTTTTATCTTACCGCCAAGCGCACCATCCCATATGGATTGGCCAGTATCGCCGCCGGGCTGATTGAAGCCGGATTTTCAGTGCAAATTCTGGATGCTTTGGCCACGCCAAAATCGCGCGTTGTCGATCTGCCGCCAGAAATGTCTTATTTACGGTCGTATTACGGAAAAGCCGATCGATCTCCCTTCGCTCTGTTTGATCATTATAAGCATTTTGGTTACAGTTTTGATACCATCGGCCAACAGGTTAACAAATCTCAACCTTTTCTGGTGGGTATTTCCTCCCTGTTTAGCGCCTATGCCGATGAGGCCGTTAAAACCGCTCGGATTGTCAAGGACCATCATCCGGATTGCAAAATTGTAGTGGGCGGCCATCACCCCACTGCCCTGCCCGAACGGGTTATGGAATCTTCAGCAGTAGATTTTGTCTTCCGCGGCGAAGGTGAGGTATCAATGGCCTTGCTGGCAAAAGCAGTTCGTAACGGAAGGCGCTATGATGAAATACCCGGTCTTGTTTACCGTAAATCAGATGGCAGCCTGCATGTCAGCGAACCGGCTATCATGGGCAATTCGGAGGATTATCCATTGCCCGCGGCTCGGCTGCTCGACCAACGCTACTACCGCCGCAACAAAAGAGGCAGTACGGTGGTTGTTGCCAGTCGGGGATGTCCGCTCAAGTGCACCTACTGCTCAATCAATGCATCATCTCCCTTTCGCCATCGCAGAAGAAGCGTGGAATCCGTAATTGTTGAGATCGAAAACGCCGTAAACCAAAACGATGTTGGCTTTATCGATTTTGAAGATGAAAATTTATCGCTGGATCGAAAATGGTTTTTGCGGCTGTTAATTGAAATCAAAAAACGCTTTGACGGGAATCAACTCGAGTTCAGGGCCATGAACGGGCTGCTGCCCTCATCGCTAGACGAGCAGGTCATCGCTGCTATGCAGGCAGCCGGTTTCAGGACTTTAAACCTGTCGCTGGGCACCACGGCAAAGGCGCAGCTCAAACGATTTCAGCGGCCCGATGTCCGCAAGGCATTTGAGCGCACACTCGATCTGGCCGAAACCTATGGTCTTCGAGCAGTCGGTTACATTATCATCGGAGCGCCGTTCCAAAAAGCATCAGATTCCCTCGCAGATCTTCTCTATCTGGCGAAACTCAGGGTTCTGGCCGGCAGCTCCGTTTTTTATCCGGCACCGGGCAGCACCGATTACGCGTTATGTGCATCCATGGGACTGCTACCTGAAAATTTTTCCTGTATGCGATCCAGCGCCCTGCCCCTGTCCCATACCACCACACGCCGGGAAACGATAACCCTGCTGCGCCTGAGCCGAATTGTTAATTTTATGAAGTCCATCGTCGACAGCGGCTTGCCGTTACCGGATCCTGCACCGGCCACCGACTGCATCAAAAATGCCAGTGATCGCAATGCCGCCGGCAGACAACTGCTGCAGTTCTTTCTGCATGATGGCGTCATCAGGGGGGTAAGCCCGCACGGTGACGTATTTGGTCATGAAATCTCCCGGGAATTGACCCAAAAATTCCTTGCTGGATTGAGATTGATTAAGATAAGAGGATGTCAAAGGGGCCGGGCGTAAGATCCTGAAGTAAACTATGAGGCTGTTAACCGATGAAAAAAAACTATGATCCGCGGATGCATTCAGCCGAGCATATTTTGAATCAAACCATGGACCGCAAGTATCAATGTGGTCGTTGCTTTAATGCACATATTGAGCGCAAAAAATCAAAATGTGATTACCATTTTAAAAAAGCGCTGAATGCAGATGAAATCGAAGAGATCCAATCCCGGGTGAACCGGATTATTCAGTCAGATTTGCCGGTGAGCGAGGGGTTGATATCAAAATCAGAGGCCATCAGTCGATTCAATACTGAAAAGCTGCCGGATGACGTGGGCGACCGCATCCGGATTGTCAGTATCGGTGATTACGACCACTGCCCCTGTATCGGCCCGCATGTCAAATCAACCGCCGAAATCGGAGCGTTTCGGATCACCTCCACCGCTTTTGATGATGGTGTCCTCAGAATACGCTATAAACTCCAAAACTGAAGTGCACAACACCTATACGAATAAAGAACCCTGTTTCGTTGTTTATAACGGACCAGGATCTTTAGCCCGAGGTGACCTGAGCTCAATTCTGACCTTTATACAAATTGACCAAAAGCTGTCTTAAAAATAGTAGATCACGTTCAAAGGCAAGGCAAAAACCGATTCAAAAGCGGAGCATATACTTTAGTATTCGAGCATTTTGAATCGGTTTTTAACACCACCTTTGGGCGTTAGATGCATTTTTAAGACAGCTTTTTAGAAGAGTTGGAGACGTGTCCGATACGCGTCGATCACTTCTGTGGGATTATCGGTGATGACAATATTATCCTGGATCCAATCGGGAGCCCGGCCGCGGGTGATCATTTCCTTGATCTGGCTATCGATGCCATTCCAGAATCCCTGGCGACCCTCGGTATCAAACAATATAACCGGAACCTGTTCCAGAATGGACAGCTTCATATTACACAGGGTAATCCCCAGTTCTTCGAGTGAACCCAAACCACCGACGTTAAAGATTGGAAATGATGCCACCTCAAACCATTTCTGTCTGCTATGGCGGCAGGTCGCCTGAAAAACCTGACAAAAATCAACATCGGTGGTCATGGATTGATCCGTGATATCCAGAAAATTCGCTCCGGACAAAATGCCGCGTGCCCGCGCAAGCGTATTGGCCTGTTCCATAACGCCACTGCCGCCCCCGGTGACGATTCCGATACTTTGGCCCCAGAACGCGATCAGGGCGTCCATCAGTTTTCCCAGACGTGATTCGCCTGCTTTCGAAAGCCGCCTGTTAGAACCGTAAAAGGCGAAAAGCATCGATTTGTGGAAGTCGGCCAGCCGCTCCGGCAGCACAAAATACCCCATCCCATCGCGCATGGTGTGAACCATCAGACAGCCATTTAAGCCGGACACCCAGTATACCTCGATTCCAAATGCGTTGTATTCCTGGAGGCGATTGTGATCCAGTTGTGAAAGAAAAGGTCCATGCTC
This sequence comes from Desulfobacterales bacterium, assembly GCA_050123495.1. GTDB lineage: Bacteria > Desulfobacterota > Desulfobacteria > Desulfobacterales > JAHEIW01 > JAHEIW01. Next base: position 404 of record JASFGZ010000136.1, on the reverse strand, counting down.
GCAGGAAGGCTCATAAAAATAAAGTGCTTTTATTTTCCCCTCACATGCCAGGTTGATGACGTCGCGATGCTCAATCAAATTAGGGAAATACTTCATGGCCAGAACGGCACATGAATTTTTGACCGCCTCACTGAGTTTCGATGTGGCATACGCATGACTGCATTCACTGGTGGGAGAAAAATCCCGGCGTGCTACGGCACACAGGGCCCGGGTCGCATCACAGGCATTGTCGGGACCATTTAAATAAATGCGAGCGTTCCCGATTGCATCTGTTTTCTTATCGATGAGGGCAATGGGTTTGTTCAGATAGTGGCAACTTGCAGGCTCCGGGGAATCGAATCTGCTTTCCAGCCGACGCATGTCCTTATATGTAAAAAAGGCATCGCCTTTGGCATAATTTTTCG
>JASFGZ010000135.1:0-9467 GCA_050123495.1 Desulfobacterales bacterium | reverse complement strand
GGCGGTTTTTTTTAAAAAAATGATGCACACGCGCATCTTAAACGACGTGCCATCCGAATATTTACCGCCCAAACGCAAACCTGTAAATGTGCGCGCTAAATGGCATACCCATGGCATACCCGTGCTGAGCGGCGGAGACATAACAACGCCTGTAGAGCTCCTTTGTGGAGCCCGTTCGTTGCCTAAATTTGCTATCGATCTGATCGAAATCCCGGATAAAATCGAAGCCGTTATGAACATCATCATGCCTCATTTAGCAGGCAAAACAATCAAAAGGGCAAAGGAACTCGGTTATCCGCTGGTATGGGTTGGCGGTTGGCGCTCGGCACCATGCCTGTTATCACCTGCGATGTGGAATCGGTTTGTGTGGCCCTATATCCGGAAACTGGTCTGTGAGGTGGTCGATGCCGGCCTCATCGCTCTGCTGCATCTGGATTCGGAATGGACCCGGGAGTTGGAGCGTTTTCGGGAGCTGCCCCGGGGCAAATGCATCATGGCGCTCGATGGTGAAACCGACATTTTCAAGGCCAAAGACGTCCTGGGAGATCATATGTGTTTGATGGGTGATGTTCCGGCGTCCATGTTGTTTTTTAAAAATTCAGATGATGTTTACAATTACTGCTCCCGGCTGATCCGAGAGCTCGGCCCTGCGGGTTTTATTCTGCAATCCGGCTGTGATATCCCAGCCAATGCCAAACTGGAGAATGTACAGGCGATGGTCGCCGCCGCAGTCGGCTAGCGCCAAAAAGTGACTAAAGTTAAGGAATTCTGTCATTTAATAAAATAAAAAAAGAAGGAGCGAAGCGAGACCATAACTCTAGGCACTTTAGCTCACTTTAGGCATTTTAGTCACTTTATAAATTTTACAAAAAATGGGGATTTAACGCCAATTATGGTGAAGGTTGCGTGATATCGGTGCCGGCTGTATCCAGCGGTTGGTGCTGCCTTCGTAAAACCATTTATCCGGAAAACCGCGCCTCCTGGTAAAAGTCGGATTTTCCGCCCAATCCATCATTTGCTCATAGGCTTTGTGGACCTTGCGAAATACGGCTGCATCGCCGCCTTGGTCCGGATGATGGCGTTTCGCCTGCTGGCGGTATGCGCTTTTAATAATCTTTTGAAGCTGGGGTGAACCCAGATCCGTCCGATTGAGCTTAAGAAAAGTTAATGACTTGGCCATGCGAGCCGGTTCCACGATTTCGAAAGGCTTGATGGAAGAGGTGGCGTTTTTGCTTTTGGCCCTTTCTAGTATATGCTGGGTCGCAATGTAGCGTTTATTGGTCCGTCGTTTCTCAGCCCACCATGCATTTCCGAGCACATTGGCCATCGTACAAAAATCTTCAGATGGTTTTTTGCCGGGGGTCCGCGGGAAAATAAAACTGAATAAGCTCACCGCTCCATAAGGAAGTACATCCATAAAAATCATGGAGGTCGTAAAATAAAAAGTCGCAAACTTTGTATTCAGGGCCCTTAACAGACCGGTCCGCATATTCAGGTTGTAGCGAAGCCTTTGCCGGCACTCGATTGAACAATATTTCCGTATGCCCATATTCTCATCCGTACCGCAGGATAAGCAGTGGTTATTGGCTTTGGTATGGGACAAAAAAATATAAGTTCTGTCAGTCTTTTTCATCGGAACGAACTTCAAAAATATGGTAAATTTATGCGAACCTTTATCATAGCATGTTAAGCGCTTGGTGGTCAAAGACGTGAACGGTATTATCCGGTTTCTAAAAATTAAATTTGTTGCGCCTGGCAGCGGCAAAGCCCCCGCCGGGTCTTCTGACTTAAAATGATGCTGCCTGTGTTTGCCGCAAACGGGGTTTCTGGTAAAATTCCCCGTCCCCTTATTTATTTTGACTTGCTGTTCGGCGTCTTATCTTGTAAAAATAATAGTTCTGAACCCCAAGTTTTAGGATTATTTTCAAAAGATAAACAGAAAGGGCTGAGAAAAAATGACTCAAAAAACCCCGCTTATGGTGTTTGCCTGGTTGCTGATCATATTATTCTTGTTATCCGCATGTGCCGGGCGCAAGTTGGAAGTTGAATCTATCCCAAAATCGGGACATCCGCAGGTACTGATTGACAATCTGGAGAACGACATTGCACTCGCACGCAACGAGCGCATAAATGTATTGTCGCCCACATGGTTTTCCAAATCGGAATCTTCGCTCGGGGAAGCCAAGAAACTTCTGGATGAAGGTGCTGAGCTGGCGAAAATTTTTGACCATGTTGCGACCGGTCGCGCACAGCTTCGACGTGCGAAAGAAATCGCAGCAGTATCAAATACCACCCTTGCCGATGCCATCAAAAGTCGCGAACTTGCACGCGATGCCGGTGCTGCCGTACTCGGTAAAGATTATGCGCAGGTGGAGGATGAATTTCTAAAACTCACCCGCGCGATTGAAAAAAATAACCTGGGTTATGCCCAACGCAATCAGGCTGAAGTGACCGAAAAATTCCGCCAGCTGGAAGTAAGGGCGATTAAAGTCCGCACGATCGGTGAAGTTCGCAATTTGCTCAGAATAGCAGAAAAGCAAAAATCAGATAAAACTGCCCCGGAATCTTACGCAGCTGCAATAAATAAATTAACTGAAGCCGATGCGTTTATTACCGAAAACCCTTATAATAAAGAACAAATGGGCAAATTGGCCAACGAGGCATTGTTTTTATCGCGGCGCCATCTGCAAATTGCAGCGGAAACCAAAAAAATACGGGAAATGGAACCGGAACAAATCGCACTATGGATGGAAGGAACGCTACAAAAAACAGCCCGCACCTTATCTGCGCCGGATAGGCGCGATCAGCCTTTTGATCAACAGATTGAAAATATTCTGGCAACGATTTCCGCCCAGCAAGCGGATCATGAATTCACGATTAAAAAAGCCAAAGACCAGCAACTTGAAATCAGAGACTTAGAGCAAAAAATCGCATCACTGGAGGGACAGAGCCGCAAGCAACAAGAACGACTAATGGCACAGAAGCGTTTGAACCAGCTGTTTATAGAAGTGCAAGGCTATTTTAATCCCGATGAAGCCGAAGTGTATAAAAGAGAAAACCAGTTGATCATCAGGTTAAAGGCCATGAATTTCCCCGTCGGACAATCCGTGATCATGCCGGAAAATTATGCACTGCTCGGCAAAGTCCAGCGTACGATTCGTGCCTTTGGTGAACCGGATGTCATTATTGGCGGCCACACAGACAGCACCGGGCCGGAACCTATAAACGAACACCTGTCCCAGCAACGGGCGGAAGCAGTTCGCCAATACCTGGTTGCCAACGGAACCTTACCCTATGATAAAATCATCGCCGTCGGATATGGTTCTATGCGCCCCCTGGCAACAAATTCAACCGAAGAGGGCCGGGCGACGAACCGGCGTATTGACGTTACCATTGCACCTGCAATCCAAAAATTCGAGTAAAACCGAATAACAAATTGCACCTAAAATGATGCCCCGCTGCTCGGCCTAAAAGGTATAAATTACAGCCGATTGCGGGTCTTTTTTTCGACTCAAGCCTGACGCGCCATCAGGTAAAAACAATATTTTTTGTCATGTTTTGACCTAAATCAATGCTCTAGCACCACCCATTCGTCTATGCTGCTAAATAAAAACTGGAGGTTACAATGAAACAACTAAATCTTTATGAAGAAAACGATTATTCCGAGAAGGCATTTAAAAAGCTTCTGGTGCATGACTCTCCCTATTTTAAAATACTTAATTTCAATTTCAAGGCCGGCCAGGAGTTGCCGGTTCATAGCCATGACATCGACGGCCAGCTGAGTCTGGTCATCCTTGAAGGCGAAGGCGAATTTTTAGGGGAAGGTGACACGACGATGCCGGCAAAACCCGGAGATGTTGTCATCAGCGAAATTGCCGAACCTCACGGCTTGCGCGCCAAAACCGACCTCAGGCTGCTTGTCACCATTGCACCGCCGATATGATTGAGCAAAACCGCTCACTGTCCGTTGCTCGTCGTTTGTGGTCCGTGGCAAATTAAAAAATGACCTTCTCAAAACGGACCACGGACGAACGACAACTGACGAATTGAGCGGGGCTCAATTCATTTAGACGTTTTTTTCGACGATCGGGATGGTTAATTTTTGTGAGGGCACAAGTGCGTTGAAATCAAGGTCGACATTATACTTTTTGATCAGCCAGAGCGGAACCTCAAATTCTTCAAGTGAAAGATTCCAGATTGTATCACCTTTTTTTATATAATAGAATTTTAACTTTTCGACGCGATAGGAAGCAAAAAAATCTTCGCTTAATTCTTTATGAAACTCAAATCTTTTTTCTTCAAATTCTTCTTTGGAAACTCGGTGCAATGGAATCTTTATCTGCTGAGCGATACGAATGGCCCTTCCGTAAGGAAATCCATTTAAGCGCCGAATGTCCCAGGCTGTAATGCCCAGCCATTCGGCATAATGCCCCAGAGTTTCTTCAACTTCTACCCGAATCGTGCCGATGGGTTTGCCTTGATCATACCAGATGCGCTCAATAGCAAAATTCCCTTGTAGGATTTCCGGATTAATTTCGGGCACCAGGGCCGCAAGTTTGGCTGCCTTAGCCTCTAACTCTAAAATGGTTGCCGTTTCGGGCTTTTCTTCCACCTGTTTATGATCCTGAGACGATAGGACCGCCTGTTCCTCAACAAGATCTTCTTCTAGGCTGGCCAGTACCGGAGGTTCCGCTTTGTGTTCCTCGCCTTTTGCGGGTTCAACCGGCGGAATTTCAGGCGCGTTCTTTTCCTTCCTACTGTATGGTTTTTTGATGGCAAGAACCGGGGATGATTGACTCCTGGTCTTTTCTTGTGCGGGCTGCAGGAGCGAAGAATCTGGAGCCGATTTTTCCCGCGCTTCCTCAGATTCAGCGGCTGCGTTCATCGCGAGCACCATATCAGCTGTCGGGCCAGTTAAAGGCTGTGCGACAGTCGATGACGATCTCCGGGATTTTGTTAGATTTTTTTCGCCAGTTTTTTGACGTTCTATCCTGGCAAGCCTGATTGGTTTCTCATCAGGCAGGGGAATCCGCAAATTTTGGTTCACATAGATGGTGGCACGGGTATCCAGATTGTTGGCTGCAATCAGATCGCGCAGCCTTACGCTGTGCATCCGGGCAATTTCTCCAGCCGTATCTCCTCTTTGAACTGTGTAAATGCGACTGCGTTTCTGGTAGTTTTTAAAAATTTTCGGTGCCAGCTCCGCCATCATACTTTCCCAATTCTGACCGGATCTCAACGGTAACCGCAGGCGAAAGCCTTTCGGTACATATTTTTGCCCGCGAATCACAGGATTTCGCAAAGCAGGATTCAGTTCGCAAAGGACGCCAAGCTCCAGCTTCAGCTGTCGGGCGATTTCCGGCAATGAGCCGTATCCGGCCATCACCACTTCCTGGTTTTCTAAAGGAGTATCCAGTGCAAGATCGCCGAAATAGTGCCGATAATTTTGGGCCACCTCATTGGCCGCTAAAAATTCTGAGTAAAAGTTTCGGGATGCAAATTTAAATATCCGGCTGCGGTATTCTTTGAATATGGCTTCATAGCTGCCTTTACGCCTTTTGGCCCGCAGCATTCCGGCGATGCCGTGGTTGTATGCCGTAATCGCCATCGGCCAGTTTCGAAGTTTTTCGAAATTTTGCTTCAGCAATCGCGCGGCGGCGTATGAAGAAAGGATGGGATCCCGCCGTTCATCTACCGCATAGCCGACGGTCATAAATCGTTTTCCAGTGGAACGGGTAAACTGCCAGATGCCGGCAGCACCAAATTTACTATAAGCCTTGGGATTAAAAGATGATTCCACATGGGGCAAATAGGCCAATTCCATCGGCAAGCCCGCTTCACTGAAAATTTGTTTGATTTCCGCCAGATACGCACCGGATCGAATGATGCCTTGACGGAACGGATCTTTCTGTCCGACCTGACATCGCAGATTGCGCATCGCAGTCCGAAAATCGGACCGCTTCGCTTCGGTGCCAAATAAATTGGCCACGCGCTTCTCCTCTGACGTTTCAGGGGATTCGCCCCGAGCGAGTTTGACCAGAATCAGTTTGTATTTCTTTTTAGCCTTTTTAATTCGATTCCGATTGATTTTTCTGCTGCCTTGGTGACTGCGGTCCTTCAGCTCAATGACCTCATAGATGATCCCCAGATTGCGCTTATCATGAATGACACCCTGGGTGGTTGAATATTCTGAATAGATCTTTTTCCAGAAAGAGATGTTCGGACGGATACTGTCATACACCGGAAAGCCACCAGAGACTGTATCGGCGCCTGCATGAATACTGTATAACGCCATTACAACGGGTAGAATTGATAAAATAAAGGTTTGGATCCGAATTTTTTTCATGGGCTCAGAAATTTTGTTGTCAAATACTGTTCGGTGCTAAACATTGAGTTGGCATCGAGCGCGTGGGCATCATCTGAAGTGTTGAAGCAAAATCCAAGCCAAAATTCGTTAAAATCAATAATTTATATTATTTCATTTAGTTATGAATTTTCGCAATTCGGTTTGCCCCACGAATTCTGGAAAAATTTTAACAAAATTCAGTAAATTATGCCTCAATCATACACATATATAATCGAGCATCGCCCATTGTGGTTTATAAATCTTGCAGATACTTGTTTGGATCCTGCATAAAACTTTTGTAGACTTGAAAATGCTCGGTTTCTTCATAACCAATCTGCTCTAAAGATGACTGGCCAAAACTGTAAATTTTAGCGCCAGGACACGCCAGAAGAATCGGTGAGTGGGTGGCGATGATGAACTGAGCTTGGCCGATATGGCTTGTTTGTCTGAGCAGTTTCAGCAAATCGATCAGACTGGCCGGAGAAAGTGCGGTTTCCGGTTCATCCAATAGATAAAGTCCCTTAATCTTAAAGCGTGATTTAAAAAAAGACATCAGGGATTGACCATGGGATTGAATCATCAACGATTTACCGCCAAAATATTCAAGCAATCCGGGATCCATGCTCGCCCATTCATCCACGATTTGAGCAAAGTTTTTAAAAATTTCAGAAGCAAAAAAAGAGCCTGGAACCGTATTTTGGACCCACTCAACCTCAACGGCCTTATAAAATTCGGTCTCATAAGGATTGTATTGAAATCGAGCCCGGCGTTCCCCCCGCCAGATATAAATGCCGCAGCAGTGGGCGATGGCCTGCAACAGCGTCGACTTACCCGTACCGTTTTCTCCAACAAAGAAAGTTACCGGGCAATGCACATCCACAGCGTGTGAATGACGAAAAATCTGAAGATTAAATGGATAGCGGTCGTGGATGGGGAATCTTTGAGGAAAAATAAAAACTTGCTTAAGATGCATCCGCATTCTCCTGTAGTGCATATTGAATTTGGTTAGAATTCTCGTATCAATGATTGGTTGTTTTCAAACCGTGTGCTACGCACCCGGTTCCAACCGCAACGTTTAAAGCACTGACGTGCTTTGGCTGGCCCCGAAAAATAGAACCTATCACCATTTCAAGTTTGAAGATAAAAATCAAGCTTTTAGATTAAGATTAAATTTTGGGTTGACAGATACCATCGCATTGTGAGATTTTTCATTAATTGCAGTGAGATAGCCAGCCACGGGAGCTTCAAACCGCAGCCCAGGTCTTCTGATTAAACAACAGGACCTGATCCGAATGCAGTTATCCAGCCGCTTTGTTTACCCTTGCATGCGGCCCATACCGGGTGCTATCAATATTACTTAAGTCACTCTAATAAAGCCTCATCGGTTGGCCGTGAGGTATACGTCCTGATATGTCAAATCCTAATCCGTCTTAAGGGGGAAGCCAATGGCCGTACAAAAACTATTGCTACCTTACAATTTCACTCGTCTCGATCAAAAAGCGTTGGATTTTGTGATCCGTATCTTTGGAAAAAGAGAGGACATTGAAGTAACCGTATTTAATGCCTACACACCTGTTCCTGAGATTGAGACGCCCGCGAGTTCTGTTACGGGCAAACTGAAAGGGAGTCTTACCTACCTTTCTCAAAAAATTGCAGAGCAGCAAACTGAACTCAATATGATCAAACAGAAGCTTGTGGAAAACGGATTTGCGGATGACCTTGTTCATACCGTTTTCCAGCCTCGCAAAAAGGAGGTTGCCAGTGAGATTATTGATATCGCCACGAATAATAAATTCGATATCATTGTCATCAGTCACAAACCCGGCAAGGCAACCCGGTTTTTTACCGGAAGCAGATATAGTAAAGTGATCTCGGCCTTAAAAGATGTGACCGTCTGCATCGTATCTTGACGTCGATTTAAACCATCTGATTCTGTGCCGGCAAAATGTCTTCACATCCGTCGACATCGTTAACCTTTAATAGGTTTGAAGCACGGTTTAACCAACAAAGGAGGAATTTCATGCCTGTCGAAGAAAAAATTGATATTGATATTTATAAGGTTGTCTTCAGAGCGATCGCCGAATCGGACAACCTGGAAATCATGGCCCATCATCTAACCCAACTTCTGGTCGCGGCCCTTGAGATTAAAGGATGTACCGTGTTTGCACTCAATCCGGAAACAGATGAACTGGAAATATTGGCAAGCACTGGATTGAGCATGAAATACTTAAACAAAGGACCTTTATTAACCGGAAAAAGCATTGGCGCAACTATAAAGAGAGAACCTGTTGTCATTCGAGATGTGAAAAAAACCGACCGTTTGCAATACCCTGATGATGCCAAGGATGAAGGCATCGGCGCCATCATATCCGTGCCGATCATTTTTAACAATAAAGCCATCGGAGCCTTGCGGCTGTATCACCACACGGCGTGGGAAATTTCAGAGAAAGATGTCGACTCGCTGCTGGTGCTGGCCGAAAACATCGGATTGGCCATGACCTATACAAGGCTTCTTAATGCGTTACAAACCATTCGGTACACGCTGGAGGATATGCAGCCCATCGGGGTGGAACTCACCTAGGGTTCAGTTAAGATAGAGTTTGTGTTTCTATTGAAGCACAGGAAAATTCTATATGGATGTGCAAGAAATCAAACAACAAAATGAGTCTCCTGAAACCTGGGCTACAAAATTAAAGGCCTATTTTGCGAGATATGAGGGGGCTATTATCGCATACAGCGGCGGTGTTGACAGTGCCCTGCTGGCATATGTCGCACACCTGGCTTTAGGGGACAACATGCTGGCCGCAGTGGCAGACAGCCCATCGCTTTCCCGCAGGGAATATCGCCATGCGTTGAATTTTGCCCAAATCCATAAAATTCCCCTTCAAATTATTCAAACACAGGAAATGCAAAATCCGTTTTACGCGGCCAACCAGGGCGATCGTTGTTACCATTGCAAAAAGGCCCTGTTTCAAAAAATTGATGAACTGCGCAATCACCCTGGAAATCCCTTGAGTGATTCACCCTGGCCTGTTTTTTACGGTGTTAATCTCGACGATCTTGGAGATTACCGGCCGGGAATCCAGGCAGCCGACGAGGCTTCGATTCTGGCACCCTATGT
>JASFGZ010000134.1:0-9472 GCA_050123495.1 Desulfobacterales bacterium | reverse complement strand
TGACAGGCAACCCTATCGATGGGCGGACATCAACTCATACTCGGCGAACTGGTCGACTTTATCAGCGGCGAAACTTTAAAAGACACGCATGATGAGCGCTACAGGCAAAAAATCGGGCGCCTGCTTGTCAACCAGAAGGGATATCTGAAGGCGGATATTGCGCCTCGAAAAGAATTGCATGTCGAAGCCGATGCTAAAAAAGCAATTTTAAAAATTGATTTTGTCATCACCCTGGCAGACAGGGTTTGCATGGTTATAAAGTATGGCCCCGGTTCTCTGGTGACCCGTCGGCGCGCGGTGCTGGCGGTATCTCGGCTCATCGCAGCAGATCAAGTGCCGATTGCCGTCATCACCAATGGGGAAGATGCCGAGATAATGAAAGGCACAACCGGTGAAATCCTTGCCCAAGGTCTAAATTCAATACCGGCAAAACCGGATCTGGAAACAATCGCAGCTAGCGAAGCATTTATGACGATTTCAGATAAACAGGTCGAGATGGAGTCAAGAATTCTCTATTGCTATGAAGTTGATGATAGTTGTGAGTGTGATGATGACATATGTAAGTTATAAAGTTTTAAACGAAAATTTAAAGTCGGTAATCTTTATATGTTCCTGATTTAAGCAAAATTCGAAATTCGAATACCGAAAAAAGATTAACGCTGAACCAACATCCAGCTATTATTTTCGAATTAACATTCGGAAGCGGTGGGAGCGGTGATGGACTACGAACACTTCATGACAAAAGCGTTGCAGGAGGCGGAGGTTGCACGGGATGCCGGTGAGTTTCCAGTGGGTTGTGTAATGGTCCATGAGAATAGAATCATAGCTACCGGCAGCCGAGAAGGCAGCACTGGGGATTGCCCAAACGAAGTCGACCACGCCGAAATGGTTGCGCTAAGGCGGCTCATCAACCTTAAATCCAATATAAATTTTAGAGACGTAACTCTGTACAGCACGCTGGAACCCTGTCTTATGTGTTTTGGCGCCCTTATGATCAGCAATATCGGTAAAATTATTTTTGCCTATGAAGATGCAATGGGTGGCGGTACCCAATGCGACTTCACCAAGCTGCCGCCTTTGTATAAAGAAAATCAAATTTCGGTTATACCCAACATATTGCGCGAAAAAAGTTTGCAGTTATTGAAAGCCTTCTTTTCGAATCCAGAAAATACTTACCTGAAGGGCAGTCTTTTAGCCAATTATACACTTCGCCAATAAACAATCGGCACCGATCATCGGTTCCCCTTGCAAACGGTTTTGTGCCAGATAAAACAGGTTTTTTAATTGCATTTTTTTCTTGCATTTCTTAATGTTGTTATATATTCCACTCTTTAAAAGCGGTGGATTTATCAAGAAACCGAGATCTTAAAATTCTTCAGTTTAGCCGGATGAAATGGGTGTCGGAATTAAAAATCTGAACCTGATAGCGTTATGAAATTTTTTAAGAAAGCTTCACACCCGAGTAATCCCGACTTATAACCCTGGCATAGGAGGTGCAAGCATAGCTGTTCCAAGAAGACCAAACAGGCCGAATCGATCGAATAAAATTAATGTTAATCAAAGAATAAGAGCAAGAGAAGTAAGAGCAATCGACTCTGAAGGAAATCAAATCGGTATCATACCGACCAAAGAAGCTCTTGCGGCTGCCGCCGATGTTGGCCTTGACCTCGTAGAAGTTTCGCCGAACGCCGATCCCCCTGTTTGTAAGATAATGGATTATGGCCGCTATAGATATGAGCAAACGAAAAAGAAACAGGAGGCCAAGAAAAAACAAAGCACCTTTCAACTTAAGGAAATAAAGGTGCGCCCGAAAACCGGTGAACACGACCTGCAGGTTAAAATCGGTCATATTAAAAAATTTATCGGGAAAAAAGACAAAGTCAAGGTAACGGTGATTTTTCGAGGCCGTGAAATCACACTTTCTGAGCTTGGAAGGGGTGTGCTCAATAGAATTATTGAAGAAACAGAGGAAATTGCAATGGTGGAACAAAGTCCCAAATTTGAAGGCCGATTCCTTGTTATGGTTCTTTCACCAAAATAATTTGATCTGAAAATAAAATTGTTTTAAAACCGTCACATCTTAGGCGTTGACTATAGATCCAATTGAATTATTTTTCAGGTGGCGTGAGCCGGACGTCGTGATTGCTCACGCCATCTATTTTTACAATAAACCGGCACAAAAGTAATACCTGAATCTTGCCCCGCTTCGCGGGATGAAGCATCTAATTTTATGATACCAAGGGGCTCCTCATGAAAATTAATGAGAAATGAAAAATTTTAGAATGAAGGAGAATTTTATATGCCCAAGATAAAAACAAATCGAGCTGCAGCCAAACGGTTTCGGAAAACAGGCACCGGAAAGATTAAATATAATAAATCCTGTGCAAGTCATATGTTAGCCAAAAAGACGACCAAACGAAAACGCTCCCTGCGCAAAACCCATTTGATTGACAAAACCAATGTGAAGGGAATAAAGTTACTGTTGCCAAACGGCTAAGGTTTCCAATTTCTAAATGGCTCTTTTTCGCAGGGCGCTTTGCGCGCGGCCCTTTGTCATTTGGAAACTAAATTAAAATGCTAAAAATACATTCACTGTAGCTTTTAGGCTATACTTACAGAGAGGACAATATGCGCATAAAACGTGGCTTCAAAGCCAGAAGAAGAAGGAAGAAGGTTTTAAAATTGGCCAAAGGATTTCGCGGGGGGCGTAGTAAGCTATTTCGAACAGCGACCGATGCGGTCGATAAAGCCCTCATGTACGCCTACCGGGATAGGCGCCAACGGAAACGCAATTTTCGCAGACTCTGGATCGCACGGATAAATGCCGCGGCCCGCATGAATAATATATCTTACAGCAAGTTTATGCACGGTCTCAAATTGGCGAATGTTGATCTGGACAGAAAAGTCCTGGCAGAGCTGGCTATTTCTGATCCGACCGGCTTTGCGAAGATCGCGGAGTTGGCAACGCAAAAGCTGTAACCCTATTGAGCGTTTCAAATTTTAAAAAGCGGGAATGGCGAATTTAGGAATTGGATAAATCCATTGATCAAATATATCAGGAAGCCTTACAGGAGCTTGAATCGGCAGGCGACCGTCCAACGATCCAAGATGTAAGCATCCGTTATCTGGGGCGTAAAGGAATCATTACCCAGTTCTTAAGGAATGTCTCCGAACTTCCAGCCGACCAGCGCCCGGCCGCCGGCAAGAAGGCCAACGAGGTAAAAAATCTGTTCGATGCGGCCTGCAAAGAGACGTTACAAAAACTCGAAACGGCTGTTAAAAAAGCAAAAAAGGGCATTGATGTTTCTTTGCCCGGAAGGCCGGCTCCCAGCGGTTCATTGCATCCCATTACCCAAATTAACCAGCGAATTTGCGATATATTTACAAATATGGGATTTGAAATTGCCGAAGGGCCTGAAGTCGAGCTGGATTATTACAATTTTGAGGCCCTGAATTTCCCAAAGGATCATCCGGCCCGGGACATGCAGGACACCTTATTCGTCTCAGATGATATTGTTCTCAGAACCCATACATCTCCCCTTCAGATTCGAACAATGGAAAAACAGCAGCCGCCGGTGCGGATCATCATGCCCGGTAAAGTTTATCGCTGCGACTCGGATCTGACGCATACGCCCATGTTTCACCAGGTTGAAGGCCTGCTGGTCGATGAAAATGTTTCTTTCGGGGACCTAAAAGGTACGCTCACCGCCTTTGTGCACCAGATGTTTGATGAGCAAACAAGCCTTCGCTTTCGGCCCGGATTTTTCCCTTTTACCGAGCCCAGTGCTGAAGTCGATATCCTGTGTGTGATATGCCGGGGCGATGGTTGTCGGGTGTGTTCCCAAACCGGATGGCTGGAAATTCTCGGTTCCGGGATGGTTCATCCGGCGCTGTATGAAAACGTCGGATATGATGCCGATCGCTATACCGGTTTCGCCTTTGGGATGGGTGTCGATCGGATTGCCATGCTAAAATACGGAATCGATGACATCCGCAAATTTTTTGAAAATGACATACGGTTCTTAAATCAATTTTAGTTATAACAGAGCTTGAATTTTTAGTCATTGATCTTCGAAGACATAGAGAACAGGTTCCAGAGGTTCTCTAAAGGCAGAAGTGCTTAAAATGACTAAAATGAGCTAAAGTGCCTAAAGTTAAGGTATCGCTCACGCTCCATCTTTTAATAAAATTGACAGAATTCCTTAACTTTAGTCACTTTAGTTCACTTGTAACTCTAGCGCACTTGCTGTTATAAGCACTTTTTAAGGATTTGAAGCTGTACTATCGGGTGTTAAAGGCATTTTTGAGATAGGTTTTAAAATGAAAGTAAGCCTAAGCTGGCTCAAAGATTATGTGTCTATTGAAATGGATCCAGCGGATCTAGCGGACGCCTTAACCATGGTGGGGCTCGAAATTGAGTCGGTATCCGAACGCTACCGCTATCTGGACACGGTCTTTGTCGGTCGAATTGAAGCGATCAGCCCTCACCCCAATGCGGACAAATTAAAGCTGTGTCAGGTCGATACGGGTCAGGGACAAATATCGGTCGTGTGTGGTGCACCCAACATGAAAACCGGCATGCTTTCACCAATTGCTCTTCCCGGCACCGAATTCCCAGAAGGCGTTGTCCTGGAAAAAAGTGTGATCCGTGGACAAACATCCGATGGCATGCTTTGCAGTGAGGGCGAATTAGGCCTGGGCACCGATCGAAGCGGGATCATGGCCCTTGATCCGTCCCTGAATGTCGGCGATAAACTGGCACCGGCCCTGGCACTCTCTGACACGGTATTTGAGATCGAACTGACCCCGAACCGACCTGATTGTCTCAGCGTTATCGGAGTGGCCCGCGAAATTGCCGCTATTGAGAATACGCGGTTAAAATATCCTGATTTTAAACTCGCCGATAAAAGCAATAAGATTTCCGAGTTGACATCCGTTAAAATCGAAGCGCCGGACCACTGCCCGCGCTACGTGGCGCGCCTGCTCGAAGATATTAAAATTAAGCCATCCCCATTTTGGCTGCAGGAACGACTTTTATCTGTGGGGTTGCGGCCCATTAATAATATCGTAGATGTAACCAACTTTGTGTTAATGGAAACCGGCCAACCCTTGCATGCTTTTGACTTTGACCAATTGGCGGAAAACAGAATTGTGGTGCGCACTGCCAATCAGGGCGAAACATTTGTCACCCTGGATCAAAAAGAACGTGTTTTGGACCCTGAGATGCTCATGATTTGTGACGGCGAAAAAGCAGTGGCTGTCGGCGGCGTCATGGGAGGACTGAACTCGGAAATTGAGGACAACACCACCCGGGTGCTGCTGGAAAGTGCTTATTTTAGTCCGGTCAGCATCCGCCGGACCTCCAAACGGCTGGGACTCAACACCGACGCCTCCCATCGCTTCGAACGCGGGATTGATCCCGAAGGACAAATTGCGGCCGCAAACAGAGCGGCAAAGCTAATGGCGGAACTTGGCGGTGGACGCTTAATCGGCGGCCTGATAGATGAATACCCCAATCAACAGTCCGTCAAAAGCGTGCAGCTGAGTGTAAAAAATACCAACCGTTTGCTCGGCACGCAGCTGAAGCGCAAGGAAATTGAAAATTTTCTCAAATCCATTGAATTCAAAGTTGAGAAACCGGACACGAAAAAAGATGGAGATACATTAAAAGTAACACCTCCAAGTTTCCGTGTGGATATCTCCAGACCGGAAGACCTCATGGAAGAAACCGCCCGCTTATTGGGATATAACAATATCCCGACAACATTTCCTGAAATGCCAGCCACCGGCCGATCATCTCATAAGGAAATCAACCTGCGCAACCAGGTACGGCTGTTAATGGCCGGGCTTGGCTTCCGTGAAACCATCAATTATAGTTTTGCGCACAAGCAGTCCTGTGATAAACTTAGAATCGATTCCGCTGATCCGCGGAGATTAATGGTGGATATTTTAAATCCATTGACCGAGGATCAGGCAGCGATGCGAACATCTTTAGTTCCGGGGTTGCTTGAAACCATGCATCATAATTTTTCACAGCAAATAAAGAATTTAAAAATCTTTGAAATCGGCAAAATATTTATCAACGAAAACCCACAACACCTGCCCAAAGAAACCGAAATTTTGGCAGGACTCTGGACCGGGTCCCGCTATGATGCTTCCTGGCATGACCAGGGGGTGGATTGCGATTTTTTTGATATTAAAGGGGTTGTCGAAGGCCTATTAGCTTCATTGCGAGTCGATGGGGTTCAATTTTCTCGACTACCGGAAAAACAGTGCACCTATACAAGACCCGGATATACTGCTCAAATTTTATGCAACAATATGCGTATCGGTTTGGTGGGTGAAATTCATCCGCAAGTGCTTTCAAATTACGACTTAAGACAAGCGTCCTTTTTATTCGAACTTGATTTCGATCATCTGATTCCGTTGATCAAGGATATAACGCAGTCAAAGCCAACGCCAAAGTTTCCAGCAGTTGTCAGAGACATCACCATCATCGTGGACAATGATCTTGAAGCCCAAAAAATTATCACTGCCGCCCAGGATCAGCCGGAAGCGCTAGTTGAAAGTTTCAGTTTGTTGGATGTGTTTGAAGGCAAACCCATCGCCGATGGCAAAAAAAGTGTATCCTTGCGGGTAACGTACCGCTCATCACAAAAAACCCTTGAAGATGAAGATGTAACGCCTGTCCATCAATCAATAGCGGCGAGACTGGTAAAGCAATTTAAAGCCACTTTGCCGGCCTGACGCCCAGATGCTCCGGCCAAACCATGGCACCGAAAATGCAAGATTCCAATTCAAAACTAAAAGATATACCCGACAAGCTTTATTTTAGGATAGGAGAAGCCAGCAAAATTGTGAAGCTACCGACGTATGTTTTGAGGTTTTGGGAAACCGAATTTCCACGGATACGACCCAAGCGAACCTCCTCTGGCCAACGGCTGTATACCCGTAAGGATCTCGAGCTAATTTTAAAGATTAAGAATCTGCTCTATGAAAAAAAGTTTACCATCCAGGGAGCCCGTCGGCATTTGTCCGCCAAAACCAGTAAAAAAGATATGCCCGTAAAACAGTTGCTGAAAGAACTGCATTCGGAACTCAAATCCATAAAAGATTTGCTCGATTAAGGCACCACTTTATTTATTGAAATATATTGACAACCGGTCGATTTTGTCATAATCATTTAAACTGAAGAGCGGGCATAGCTCAGCTGGTAGAGTACAAGCTTCCCAAGCTTGGTGTCGCGAGTTCGAATCTCGTTGCCCGCTCCAGTATGGGTTCGTTTCCTTTTGGGCTGGCTAGGGGTGGACTTTTTAAGGACTGTGAGATGGAATTAACTATTACCTTATGGTCGGTGTTATGAACTGATAACTTTTATCGCACAAAAGTCAAAGGTCTACCTGAAATTAAGGAAACGGGCGTGAGCCCGTTTTTTGTTTTTCGGGAAACCATTAAAGGATCTGGTGAAAAAGAAAAGAAGCAAATTCAAAACCAACAAATCGGATAACCGGAGCAGACAAACCGGATCCAAAAGGGAGAAACACATCATCAATCAAGTCGAGGCACTTGCCAGACCGCTGTGTGCCGGCGAAAATTTAGAACTTGTGCACATTGAATATCAAAGAGAATCGATGGGTAGAATCCTGCGTGTGTATATTGATCGGTCGGGAGGGGTTGCCTTAGATGATTGTGTCAATGTTAGTCGACAGTTGAACGATTTGCTGGATGTGCATCTTGATCAGATGGGGCCTTACAATCTGGAGGTCACATCACCGGGGCCTCAACGACCGTTATCCAAATTAGAGGATTACGAAAGATTCAAGGGGCATTTGGCAAAAATCAAAACCTTGCAGCCGATTAGCGGGCAAAAAAATTTTACAGGCATGATTGCAGGATTAACAGCGGAGAAAGTAACGTTATCATCAAAAGAAAAAACGGTCGACATCCCCTTTGGAGAAATTTCCAAAGCGCGGCTTGTCGATGTTGATGGAGAAATCTGATGCAAATTTCAGATATAAATCGTGTCGTTGAACAGGTTAGTCGGGATAAGGGGATCGACCGGGAAGTCCTGATCCGGGCTCTCGAAGAGGCACTAAAATCTGCTGCCAGAAAAAAGTTTGGCAACAAAATGGATATTGAGGTCCAGTACAATAACGATACCGGTGAAATTGAAGTCTTTCAGTTCAAGGATGTCGCCGAAGAGGTGACCGAACCGGCACTTCAAATTAGTCTTGAGGAAGGACGTAAATTGGATCCGGAATGTGAAATCGGAGACAGTCTCGGCACAAAGATGGATACCTCAACCTTCGGGCGAATTGCGGCGCAATCGGCCAAACAGGTTATTATTCAGAAAATGAAAGATGCGGAAAAAGATGCCGTCTATGCCAGTTTCATCGATCGCCGGGGCGACATTATCAACGGTATTGTTCAACGCATTGATCGCGGCGATATTATTGTTAATCTCGGCCATACCGAAGGCATTGTTCATGTTCGGGAACAGGTTCCAAAAGAAACCTATCGACGCGGTGACCGGATACGTGCGTATATTCTGGATGTGCTTCAGGAATCTCGTGGTCCGCAAATCATTCTCTCACGCACCCATCCGAACTTTTTGATTCATCTGTTTCGGACCGAGGTGCCTGAAATCAGCGAAGGAATTGTAAATATCATGGGGGCCGCGCGCGAACCGGGCATTCGAGCCAAGTTCGCTGTGGCTTCAAACAATTCCGACATTGACCCTGTGGGTGCCTGCGTGGGCATGAAGGGTAGCCGCGTACAGAACGTCGTACAGGAGCTAAGGGGTGAAAAGATCGATATCATCCCATGGCATGTCGACCCGGCCAAATATGTTTGCAACGCCTTGGCACCCGCCGAAATCTCCAGAGTCATCATTGATGAAACGAATAAATCCATGGAAGTGATTGTCCCGGATGAATTTTTGTCGATTGCCATCGGCAAAAAGGGACAAAACGTCCGATTGGCTTCCAAGCTAACCGGCTGGCACCTGGATGTAAAGAGTGAGACCCGCTATAGCAAAGCCATGCAAAGCGGCTACGACTCATTGGTTTCCTTGCCTGGTGTTGGAATCAGTCTTGCGGATGCGCTTTATGGTGAAGGATTCTATTCAGCTGAAGAAGTTGGCAGTGCGGCCCCGGAAGATTTAATTCAAATCAGAGGAATCGGAAAAGAAAAAGCCCGAAAGCTAATTGAAGCCGCTAAGGCCGCTGTAATACAGGCCGCACAAGCGGGCGACATGGATGAAGAAGAAATGGCTGAAGCTGCACCGGCCGCAAACGATGAGCTGTCGGCTCAGGAACCTGAAAGCGATACAGAAAATGGCGATGAACTTTCGGCAGAAGAACCGCAAGGCGTTACCGAAAAAGACGACGAACCATCTGTGGAAGAACCTCAAAATGATGAAACGGATAAAGAAACGCCCTAGTTTTTGAAAGATTATTTTTGAACACATATA
>JASFGZ010000133.1:0-9503 GCA_050123495.1 Desulfobacterales bacterium | reverse complement strand
TAAACCTTCCAGCTTTCTAGCCTTATAGCTTCTTAGCATATCAGCCTTGTATTGAATCCTGACACCTGACACCCGAAACCTGAAACCTACTTGTTACTGGCAACTCATGTTGATCTGCCGGGAATATATTTTTTTAAATTGCAAGTTTGATTATAGGCGCAATCGCAACAGTTACGCGGGTGCGTCTGACAACCCGCCCAATGAGCATACGAGCCGGCCATTTGGCTTTCTTTTAGTCTATAATGCTTCTCCATTTCAACACCATTATGATCTATTTTCCCGGCGATTCCCGCATGTCCTGACCAGTAAACATTTTGCAACCCGACCTGGGCGGCGATTTCGACACATTCGTCCATTAGACGCTGATCCGCGCCGACATGATTTTCTAATGCGAAATTGGGCCTGAAAGCCAGAAAACATACCGGCAACGCAGGGTCAATGCAAGCGATGAATTCGGATAAGGGTTGAATTTCACCCTGGTTTATTTTGGGAATCACAACAATTCGATACTCCCACAGCTTATCCTTCGCAAGTTTTCCGATATATTCGGCATTTCTTAAAACAGGTGCACTTGAGGCGCCCGTTAAGGCCATATGCACTTCATCATGATACGCTTTTAAATCATAAGTGATCGATGTTGCAAAATTTAGAACCCGCTGCAAGCTTTTTTCATTCAGGTAGCCATTGGTATCGTAATTCACCCGGGTTCCGGGTTTGATTTTTCTGACCTCCGCGATTACCTTTTCGATATAGGGCAGATGCACCGTGGGTTCACCACCGGAGAAAAAAATTCGATCCGCCCCCATCGCCTTACCATAAGAGGAGTTGAGCTGCCGAATGCATTCCTCTGCCAATTCATCCGGTTCAACATATCCCCGTTGTTTACATTTATTATCCGGATACTGGGAAATGGTCCAATTCTGACAATGCAGGCACTTGAAATTGCAGCCGGACATAAACACGGTGTAGCTCTCGGGCGGCGCCGGGTGTAAACGGGCAGAGGCAACCACAGGCAGCGTCACCCTGCAAACCCCGGTTTGGCCTTCAAGCCGATTGACCTTGCATTGATGTTCGCAAAGTTCACATTTCTCGAGTTCTTTTAAAAAACCCTGATCCCGCATCTGAATTATTCGGTCCCCATAAGCTATTTTGAATTTCATCTTAAACCGGCACGACCAATAATGCCCCGTGTTATCAAAATTTTCTAAAACTATCCCAAAATTAAAAAGATCCTTTAAGCGCTATTTAACTTCGGGTTTCCAATCTGAAATCTTTGATGAGCCGCTTGAACAAGCCGTGAAGCAATTCCAGGCCCGTCATCATCTCACCGCCGACGGATATGTGGGCAAACAGACGCTTGAGGCCCTCAATGTTCCGGTTGAGAACCGGATTGATCAGATTCGGATTAACCTGGAACGGGCGCGAAGGGTGCTGCATGAGCTCAGCGGCCAATTTGTCATCGTTGATATTGCCGGTTTCGAAGTGTTTGCTTATCTAGATGATGAAATTATCTGGACCAGCCGCGTTCAGGTTGGAAGGCCCTATCGCCGGGCACCGGTATTTAAATCAAAAATCACCTATCTGGAATTGAATCCGACCTGGCCTTTGGCAATTCCGATTCCGACATGCAGATGATCGAATCCACCATGGCCGGCGAAGGCCGGCGATTGGGGCTGTTCGTTCACCACACCGATGCGGATCGTGCGCATGCCTACGACCGCAAAAGTCATGTCGGCACGCTGGACAAAGCCCTTGATTGGTATTTTGTTTTGCTTCTAGATTTTGCTTGACATGCTGTCATTAAATATAATCCCAACTTCGCATTAATTTTCATGCAAGATTCAGGTTAGACGTGGCCGTAGTAGTCCCGATGCACCACCACCGAATAGGCATAATCCAACAGGGTGCCCCAGCTAAAAACCGGCAGATCAACCACCCGCTGCACTGCCCGCGCAAAGGGCTGCATGCCGGTGCATTCCATCATAAGCGCGCCGATATTTGAATGAGTTTCACAAAACTCTGAACAAACGCGGATCATATCTTTTTCGGCTTTATCGTAATAAGATTCCGGGCAATCGGGTCGTTTTTCAGGATCCCACAGATTGGTAAACTCAGGGCAGCCGTATTCGTCGAGGGCGCCGGCGATAAAAAAATTGCTGTCCAGATCGATGCCCACATTTTGCAGATGGGTGTCGCTCAAGAATCGTTTCTGCGCACATACAATTCCGACCGCTTTTTGAGGGCCAATAACCTGTTGAATGAACGGCACCTGCAGTAAACTTGACATAAATACCGGTATGTCCACATAGCCGGCGATGTCTTTTTGAAAATAGGCGAAATAACCGCACTCGGCCGCAATGGCGCGACAGCCGATCTGCTCCAGCTTCCTCGCCGCCCGTTTTATAGGCTCAAGACACGGGCTTTTATCCTCTTTCCAAACCAGGGTGTAGTTGTCGACGCCTTCAGCGATTTCGTATTGAATGGGATAGGGAAAGGCGCTGGCATTGCGAACATCTCCCGGAAAACCGGGATACGGGTCATCAAGGACGATTATTCCCAGACCCATTCCATAACAGGGATGCTTTTTACGGGTTTTAATGTAATTAATGCCCATATCACGATGGCGATAATCCATTTTATTTCCTCCTTTAATTTTCTCCGATATAAACCGTGTTGACTGAATATCGGGACAGGGCTTCTTCATCGAGCTCACAGCCGAGCCCGGGTTTTTCAGGGATATGCAGATATCCGGCCTTATCAGGCGTCAGGCGATCATCCGGCCGCAGCATGTAATCCCGCCGCTCCGTCGTCTCGTCTGTGTTTACCCGCCCAATGCTGGCAGCAAATTTTTTGCGGGGTGAGGGATCCCCGGCAGCTTTAAATGGCGGATCCAGCGGTATGAGATAATGTTTTATTTCGATAGAGGTGATTTTTAATGAACACCCTCTCCTAAATCCGATTCAGCGAGACAACAGCTGTCGGGCAAATTTACGAATGTCTTCTTCACTGGCGGCATAACAGTTATTGTAGCTCATGGATGTATTCTCTGATGATTGGATGACATCAACCAGGCGTTCCAGATCATCCTCGGTAAGCCCATCCTGCTTAAGCGATATCGCGATACCGGTGCGGCGGATAAAATCACTGAAGGCTTGTGCGCCCATTTTCGCCAGATCTTCAGGAGGCGCAGTGCGGGATTCAACGCCCAGTGCCCCAGCAATTTCAGCATGGGCCTCAATGGCCGTCGTTGCATTGTTCGGGAAAACCACATCCAGTGCCAATGCCACGGCTCTACCGTGATGGATACCGGCGATGGTTCCCAACGCATGGCCAATGCTGTGCGCAAGACCTGCACCAGCTCCGTCCAATGCCATTCCCGCCAGAGTTGATGCAATCATGAGCTTTCCGCGGATTTCCAAAGTTTCCGGGTGCTCAATGGCTTTCTCAAGATTTTGAATTCCCAGCCGGATGGCATGCAGGCCGAATGACTGTGTTAGCGGATGACTTTTTTTTACGGTGCAGGCCTCAATGGCATGCACCATGGCATCCAGACCGGTTGCAGCCGTGAGAGATTCAGGCAAGCTGAGCGTTAATTCCGGATCGAGGATCACGAGGTCGGCAGCGAGTTCATGCCCCCAGGTCCATACTTTACGATTCTCGGAGTTGGCAAATACCGCCGTGCGGGTTACCTCCGCCCCGGTACCGGCAGTGGTGGGTAGCAAAACAATGTTTGCGGCCTTCAGGGGCAGCGGGTTGGCGGTGAGGGCATAATATTCCGCTCCTTTATCAGCGGATGCCAGCACGGTTGCCAGTTTGGCGACGTCAAGGGCGGAACCGCCGCCCAGACCGATAACTGCGGATGGCCTGGCGGTTCGTATCAACTTTGCGGCCGTATCAATCGCCATTGTGGAAGGCTCACCGGTTAAATCGCTGAAAAGATCAACAACAAATCCATTCTTTTTCAGCGAAGCCCCGGCCATGTCGGTGAGACCCGCGCCAACAATACCGGGGTCACTGATCATCACAACTCGTTTTTCGTCACATCGGGATACAAGTTCTTCACCGATCTTTGCTGCCAGACCGCAACCGAATTTTATTGAAGGATTCAAATTGTAGGTAAAGGATGGAATCATAAAATCTGGTCCTTCATTCCGCTGATGATAGGCCTGATGTCCGTAAGCGGAGGCTATGTTTTCTTTAACATAAATACGTCGATTAGAGTGGATAAAAATTCTTTAAGGATAAAAGAGTGACCCCGGTCCGCAATTCTGACATATCAAATTTCAACAGCGAATTGAATTGATATTCCTAAAAAAAATGCAACTCACTTTTAAATTTTTCATGCCCACCCGTGATACCCGATTTTATCCCATTGCTATTTCGTGTTTTCTGATATAAGCTCCCACCCTTATTTTTCGAAATCATATTAGAAGTGGTTTCAAAAGCTCAGATCAGGTTCAAGGGCAAGGCGCAGGCCGATCGAGAAAGCGCAGCATACATGGGTATGTGAGCATTTATCGGAGGTCTGCAACGCAACCATTGGGCCTCAGATGGGGTTTTGAAACCACTTCTAAAGAAGGTCTATACTCTTAACAAGTTTCTTGGAGCAATGGAAAGACAGAATATCAATAATCAGGATTTTTCCTTTTTTGTCGGTATTTTTACGGCCTTTTTGTGCGTGATTTTTGGTTCCAATGCGGTGGCCATAAAATTATCATTTGCCGGGATCGGGGTATTTACCACCGCTGCAATTCGATTCAGTATAGCGGCCATTGCAATTTACATATGGGCCAGAGTTGCCGGACATTCTTTGATGCTTAAAAAAGACCAATTAGGTCCGCTTCTGATCCTCGCTGCACTTTTTGCGGTCCAGTTGTCTATGTTTTATTTCGGACTCAGTAAATCCAATGCCTCCCGCGGCACATTGATCACTAATCTTCTTCCTTTTTGGATTCTGTTTTTAGCTCATTTTTTCATACCCGGTGATCGAATTACGCGGCGAAAATTTTTTGGTATTCTCCTGGGTTTTAGCGGCGTTGCTTTTATGTTCGCGGAAAAGAAAGGCGTAACGGCCGACTTCAGAACAGGGGATCTCATTATTCTTTCGGCCACCGTCATCTGGTCTTGCAGCGTAATTTACCTGAAACGAATCATCAGCGCCTTCAGCGTATTTCAAATAACCCTCTATTCAATGGTTTTCTCAGTGCCCGTCTTTTTTCTGGAAGCGCTGTTGTGGGACACGCCCATGATATCCAGACTGGATTTTAAGATAATAGGAGCCGTGTTATACCAGAGCCTGGTCACCGCCGCTTTCGGATTTGTAACCTGGAACACCTTGCTTCAGAAATACGGAGCTGTGACGTTGCATTCCTTTATATTCATCATGCCGATCGCCGGAGTGACCTTGGGAGGTCTTGTGCTGGGAGAGCCGATTACGTCCAAGCTGCTGATAGCCCTGGCATTAATTGTAGCGGGCATTCTGGTTGTGCACCTGAAACCCAGGAAAGAGGCGCCGGTTTATCCAATCAGAAAAGGCATCTAGGTATCCACTTTGGTTCAGGTGTCAGTGTTCAGGTGTCAGAAAACAGAAAACAGATGACAGAAAGCAGAGGACGGAAGACAGAATCTGATAATTCCCAACTTCTTCAGGCTTGTATTGCTGACACCTGACACCCGACACCTTATTTTATATCCAGGATTGTCTTGGGGACCGCATTCAACGCTTCAGAGGCATTCAGAAGACTTTTCTTAAGAGCGTCGTATTCGGACAGATCAATCCGTTCTTCATGAAGCAGGCGGCTTAATTTGTCCAGATATCTCAAAATCATACGATTATAATCATTGCAAATAATTTCCAGATCCTCAAAATACTCGATAACTTCCCGTTTCCAGGATTTGACGGCTTTTATTTCGATCGTCTCCATCTCAGTTCCTTACACCTCTAATCATACTAGTGCCTGGCTTATAATCTATATCGGTCCTTGAAGCTCAAAAATTAAAACAAACACAGGCCCAACAGCGCCCCCGTTGTTCATAAAAAAAGGCGGCGTATCCCCCTTGAACAATTAGAAATGTTGTAGAAATCCCTAAAGGTTTTACCCGATATGGTCGAAACCAGATCTAGCAGTGGTGGAAAAAGGCGGATTGACACATTGTACTTCTGCCCGAGCACCGACAGGAAGGGATGAGAACCATGAAACAATATAATCTGGTCTTCGAGGGTGCCGTCTCTGATGGCCGTAAAGTCGAGGATGTGAAATCAAACCTGGCCACTTTATTCAAAGTGGACGAGAAAAAAATCGATCATCTTTTCACAGCACCATCGGCGGTGATAAAAAAGAACGTAAATTATGATCAGGCAATGCAATATAAACATGCCATGCAGAAGGTGGGCGCAATTTGCAAGGTTACGGAAGTTATCGAAAATATTGACCAACAGGCAGCAGAAACACCCAGCCCGCCACCGCTTCCGCAGTCTGCCGGTGTTCAAATGGTTGGCGGTGTTACCCAATCTCAGCAAGAGTCCGAAATCAAAGAGTATTCCGAACCAAAAACCAAGTCCGGAGTGGGGGATATCATTGCAGGCGTTGTTCTGATCGGTATTGGCCTGGTATTTGGGGGCTCGGTTTTTACAGGTAACCCCGACCTGCTGGATTATTTTTTTGACGGCCTCGGGCTAT
Organism: Desulfobacterales bacterium; assembly: GCA_050123495.1. Taxonomy (GTDB): domain Bacteria; phylum Desulfobacterota; class Desulfobacteria; order Desulfobacterales; family JAHEIW01; genus JAHEIW01. The sequence continues at coordinate 2,823 of JASFGZ010000133.1, read as the reverse complement.
TTTGGATCGGCAAAGGTATATACAGGCTCGTACGCTAATCATATCCTTCTTTCGGGAAGGCGGCGATACCAGCCGCTGTGCCACCTTCGATGGCCTTTCACCCTTCTTTTCTGTCAGACAGTGGGCTTCTATCCATAACCTTTACTTCGGCCGTCAGATGATATAGGGTCTCTTTCACAAAACAGAAAGGAGGATCAAGATTATGCCCACTCCCATCCGAATTAAAATCGGTGACCTTGAGCTTAAAGGTGAACTTAACGACACTCCCGCCGGTCAAGCTGCGGCGGAAGCCCTACCTTTCGAGTGGAGCGGCAGTCGCTGGGGCGACGAATATTACGGCCCGCCGACTGCCAATCTTGGGGATCATCCCGGGGAGAAGGGCACGGTGATGAATGTTGGTGATCTGGGCTGGTATGCGCCCAATCAATGGTTTTGCCTGTTTTTCGGCCCCACTCCGGCCAGCAGCGGGGAGGAACCTACAGCGGCGGTTCCCATTTTGACGGTGGGCAATGTCCAGGGAGACTGGACCGCACTCAAGGAAATGGGGGGCTCGATAACGGCCAGATTGGAAAAAGCTTAATAGAAATAAACGCTGACGATAAGCGCATAAATAATCCTGATTCTTTGTCCCCTGCTGCGAGTAAAGGGAACATAAAGGGACATCCGGCATATATTCATATTTGGTGCAGAAGATCAAAGAAACCAAATGGATTTAGAAACAGCTATTAGGCGTGTAAAAAGCAAGTGCCAGAGCTGCCAGCTTTTTAGGCAGGGTATAAATATGAGAATGTGACGGACGTTCCCATCTTTTCATCTTTTCCATCTTTTCATTTTATTCCGATAAAAATATTTGGACCGGCATTGTAACCTTTTCATCATCAAATCGTTATATAGACAAAATGGACAAGCTCGGCTCGTTTTACAGGGATAATAAAAGAACGCTGTTTGCCTATCTAATGCGTATGACGGGTGACTATTACCTGGCCAGTGATATCATGCAGGAAAGCTTTACCCGCTTTCTTGAGCGCTATGATACACAAGTGCCGAATGCGGCTCTTTTGTTTACTATTGCGCGCAATGCCCTTTTTGACCATTCACGGAATCGGAGCCGTAACGTCCACTTAGAGGAAGATCCTATCGACGGCTCCGGAGGCCAGGAATATGACTTTATGATTAAACAAGAGTATCGTCAGGTGATTGCCGCCATGCAAAAGCTTGAAAAAAATGAAAGAGATATTCTGGCGCTGGCAATAAGCGACGGTCTTTCATATCGGGATATTGCCGCTATCGTCGACATCAGCGTTGAAAATGTGAAAGTCAAAGTTCACCGGACCCGCCTTAAACTCAAAACAATCCTCCAAAGGGGAGATGCGTCATGAATTGTTTAATCAGCAAATTCATTGATAATGAATTGGATCTTGATGACAAGATCGAATTCGTTGATCGGGTTCATGAAGACAGGATCTTTAAAGATGAATCCATCGCGCTTTTAGGGATGGAAAAAATCATCCGTGCCGATGTTGTCGATCGCATCCCATCCCTTAAAGTGAAAATAAAGAATAAGCGGTTTTCTTTTGGTTTACGCCCTATGGGTCTTTTGGTCTCTGCCGCTGCTGCTGCGCTCATACTTTTTTTCATTCTTTCACATCCCCAGCAAAACCCGGCAACCCTGCATAGATTTGTCATTTATCGGCCGGATGTGACCAAGGCGGAGATTGCGGGTACCTTTACCGGCTGGCAGCGAATTCCGATGAACCGAATCGGATCCAGTGGATATTGGGATATCACCGTAAATCTTCCATCTGGTGAGCATCGATTCACTTATATTCTTGATGGAAAAAAAAGATTCGCGGACCCAACAGTTCCTTCTAGAGAACTCGATGATTTCGGCGGCAGAAATTCAATTATTTCAGTGGAGTCAAAAACATGAAGCGAACTCTGATGCTCTTAATGATTTCTGTTTTGGTTTTCTTTGGGTGTGCCTGTCATTATTACCAGTATAATGATGATACCGTGAGCATCTTTCTTAAGAGGCCCGATGCCAAGCGTGTCACCTTTTTCTCGTCCCTGGATGGCTATAAACCGCGCGAAGCGGCTCGCGTTGACAACAGAACCTGGCAAATCAACACTCCAGCTAAAACCGAGTTTAAATATTTTTACAATGTGGATGGAGCTATCTACCTACCGGAATGCCAGTTAAGGGAACAGGACGATTTTGGATCCCAGATCTGTATATATATTCCGGGGTTGTAACTTTATGTGTTTATAAAGTTTATATGAACATAGATGACGAAAGGACTTTGACAATGAAGAAGGTATTTATGATTGGCATGGTGATTTTTTTTTGTGCCGCTGTTGCATCAGCAAATCCTGTGGAAGAGGGATTACCCAAAACAGCAACCCCGCAGGTAAAAAACAGTACCAGGCAAATGTTAAACCAGGGTTTCAACACTGAAGATGTGATCGATATGACCCGGCAGATGCTCGCCAACAACTTCAGTCAGCAACATATACTGCAAGCGCACGCTATCCTCATTAAGGCCCGGGAACAAGGACTGCAGACAGAGCCGATTATGAACAAAGCCCATGAGGGATTGGCCAAACAGGTTCAAGCCAAGGCCCTCATACAGGCAATGGAGCGGGTGCGATCCCGTTATGCCTTCGCCGCCAAGCGGGTAAATGCCATTACAAAGGACAGGGCCAAAAAAAACCGGATGGCAACAATCCTGGCCGGGAGCATGGCAGCGGGAATGAATCATGAAGATGCTGATCGCGTTATGCAGGCCTTACGAGAAAGAACCCGGAATATGACCAGAGCCCATG
>JASFGZ010000132.1:0-9534 GCA_050123495.1 Desulfobacterales bacterium | reverse complement strand
AAAAATGCCTTTGCCACGTTTAATGCGAAGTTCAGCAAAACCATATTCGCGCCTTCCAGCCCGCTTGACAGATCCGCCCAGGGCAGACATCATAAAATGCATGCCGTAACAGATACCCAATACCGGGATGCCGAGTTTAAAAACGGCAGGATCGATTTTGGGACTCTTCTTTTCATAAATGCTCGCCGGTCCGCCCGATAAAATGATGCCTTCCGGGTTCAGGCGCTTGATTGCACCCGTTTTGATCGTCGGCGGTTCGATTTGACAATATACGTGATTTTCCCGCACGCGCCGGGCAATCAATTGGTTGTACTGGGAGCCGAAGTCGATGATGAGTATCATAGAAAATGTCTGTTTTTTGGGTCAAACAATTCAAAAAAAATATCAATCACGAAAGCACGAGAAAACGAAAACACGAAATAGAAAAATAAGCTGGAAAGCTGGGAGGCCTGGAAACCGGGAAGCTCGAAGCGATGAATTATTTTTAGCCTCCAAGCTTTCTGGCCTTATTGCTTTTTCCAGCCTCTTGCCTGTTTCGTGCTTTTTAACATTTCGTGTTTTCGTGATTATTTTAAATGTATTTTGATAAAATGCAAAGGGTTAATTTATAAATGGCGAATGGCCTCAAGTCTCAATCATTCCGGCAATCGCATTGCGAATTCAGGGTGAATATGTTAGAGACGGCTCTAAAAGTCAACCATAATATAATCGGGAAAAATCATTAGAAGTGGTTTCAAAACCTCAGATCAGGTTCAAGGGCCCCGCTAACGCGGGAATACATATCTAATCTTAAAAATTAATGTATGCATCAAGGCGTCCCGTGAATTGGAAACGGAGCGTACACGTTAGTACGTGAGCATTTCAATTTGCGGGGCAACGCAGCCATTGGAGCCTTTTGAGCCCCTTAAATGTTCTTTCAAATAGATGCGAAATCCCGCTTCTTTAAGCGGGGAGATGGGGTTTTGAAGCCACTTATACGCAAGTCAGTGGCTGGCGCCAGGGAGGAAACCGAGACATGCTTGAAAGCGGCGACTTGAGAAAAGGTCTGAAATTTGAACTGGATGGAGAACCCTATGTAATCGTGCAGTTTGAGTTTGTCAAGCCCGGCAAGGGCCAGGCGCTTTACAAGTGCAAACTGAAAAACATGGTCACCGGGGCTCAATTTGACAAAACTTTTCGATCCGGTGAGAAATTCAAAGAGGCCGATCTGGAAGAAGTGGAGATGGAATATTTATATTCAGACGGTGCCCAGCTCTGCTTTATGAATACCAGCACCTACGATCAGGAATTTGTCAGCGCAGAGCAGGTGGGGGAGGCCATCAGTTTCCTAAAAGAAAATACGGTTTGCAATGTTCTATTATTCGAAGGCAGGCCCATCGGGATTTCCCTGCCGTTTTTTATTGACCTGCAGGTAAAAAAAACAGCCCCCTGGGTTAAAGGGGATACCGCTTCCGGAGACTCCAAGCCGGCGACCCTGGAGACCGGCTATGTTCTGAACGTTCCGCCGTTTATTCAGGAAGGTGAACTGATTCGAATCGATACCCGCACCGGTGAATATGTCGAGCGCGTCAAAACGTAAATGTGGAATAATGGAATACTGGGCACGAAGTGAAGCTTTAGCGCTATAATGGAATAATGGTCAAAAACGCATAACTTCAGTGTTTGGATTTTCAAATGGAAAGCTGGTGATGATCTTAATCCTGAGCTTTTTAGAATCCCGCTTGATGTTTTTTCGATCCATAATGGATTTATCTCATGAGACATCATATTTTTAATGCGATGCAATACAAACCCAATATTCCAGTATTCCATCTTTCCATTATTCCAACATTCTCCACACACCGGCATTTCTCTACGACCTGCGGCTTGCATGTATGCACGAGCAATCCAAAATAGATGATTTTTTAGACTCCCTTTTTGTTTCGCAACGCCTGGGCCCCCAGGTGGTGTTTCAAACCGTTTTGCCGGCAACCCCGCCCGGCTGGTCTGAGCCCGAAAAGCCGTGGCCGGCACCGATACGGTCGCTGCTAAAAGCAACCGGGTTCAAGAATTTATACCGGCATCAGGCCCGGGCGATAGACGCCGTGCGCAACAACCGGCATGTGATTGTGGCCACACCGACCGCCAGCGGCAAAACGCTGGTCTATGACCTGCCGGTGCTGGAACATTTTTTAAACGATTCCGATTTTACCGCATTGTATATTTTCCCGTTAAAGGCATTGGCTCAGGATCAGCTGCAAACTTTTGAAGCCCTCGCCGCCCATCTGGAACCTTCCCGGCCGTCGGCGGCTATCTATGACGGTGACACCTCTGCTTATCGCCGCAAATGCATTCGAGAGGCACCGCCCAACGTGGTGATCACCAACCCGGAAATGGTCCATTTATCTTTTCTGGCCCACCACCGCAAGTGGGCGCCCTTTTTTTCACGACTGCACATGGTGGTCGTCGATGAAGTCCACACCTACCGGGGTGTAATGGGATCCCATGTGGCTCAGATCTTCAGGCGGTTTCAGCGCATATGTCGTCATTACGGGGCATCACCCACATTTGTGTTCAGTTCGGCTACCGTGGCAAATCCTGCCCAGCTGACCAAGCAACTGACGGGTTTGGACGTAATAACCATTGATAAAAACAGCGCACCCCGTGGCCGGCGGCATCTTGTTTTTTTAAATCCCGTGCTGGGACCGGTCCGTGCCGCGATTGTTCTGCTAAAGGCCGCATTGGAAAAAGGTCTCAGGACGATCGTTTACACTCAATCGCGCAAACTGACCGAACTTATTGCCCTATGGGCCCGCAACGAATCCGGCGCCTTTGCAGCACAGATCAGTGCCTATCGCGCCGGGCTTCTTCCTGAAGAACGCCGTGATATTGAGGCGCGACTTGCAAGTGGCGATTTATTGGCGGTGATTACCACCAGTGCACTGGAGCTGGGTATCGATATCGGGGATTTAGATCTCTGTCTGCTGGTCGGGTATCCGGGATCTGTTATTTCAACCTGGCAGCGCGGCGGACGTGTCGGCCGCAGCGGGCAGGATTCGGCCCTGATCCTGATTGCCGGTGAAGATGCTCTGGATCAATATTTTATGCGCAATCCCCGTGATTTTATTGATCGGGAGCCGGAATCGGCCGTCGTCAATCCATTTAATCTAAAAATTATGAATCAGCACCTGGTGTGTGCGGCAGCAGAACTGACTTTAAAAACGGATGAAACCATACTCGAAGCCGGAAATGCGTCCGCGGTTGTCGCCCGGCTCGAAAAAGAAGGGCAGTTGTTAAAAAGTGCCGACGGCAGGGAAATCTACGCGCACCGTAAAGCGCCGCACCGGAATGTCGACCTGCGTGGCGCCGGCAATCGCTTTCAGATTATCAACAGTCAAAGCGATCAACCGGTCGGTGAGGTCGATGATTATAGAGCATTTCGCGAAACCCATCCCGGCGCCGTCTATCTTCATAAAGGGGACAGTTTTGTGGTCGATCGCCTCGATTTGAAGCGGCGAACCGTATTCGTGTCCAAAGCGCGCGTAAACTATTATACGCGTGTCAGGGCGCATAAGCTGACCGAAATTTTAAAAGAAAAAAATAAAAAATTTATATGGGGAACAGACGTTTACATAGGAAAAATTAAAGTAACAGATCAGGTTACGGAATATGAACGCTGGCGCAGCCAAACAAAAACAATCATCGACCGCGTTTCCCTGGACCTTCCGCCCCAGATTTTTGAAACAGAAGGACTGTGGTATCAGATTCCGGCATCGATCCAGCGTAAATGCAAATCCAGGCATTTTGATTTAATGGGCGCTCTGCATGCGATTGAACATGCTGCCATCGGCATTTTTCCGCTTCTGGTAATGGCCGACCACAATGACGTGGGCGGTATGTCCACCGACTTTCATCCTCAGACGGGCAGCGCCGCGATTTTTATTTACGACGGCATCCCCGGCGGCGCCGGGCTGACCCGATCGGCGTTTGCAAACGCCCGGCGTCTTTTTGAATATACCCGCAAGGTCATACGCGACTGCCCCTGCAGTGCCGGATGCCCGTCCTGCATTCATTCGCCCCGGTGCGGGTCCGGTAACCGGCCGATGGACAAAAAAGGCGCGCTTTTTATCCTTGATCGGCTGGAAGCCCGCGCGGGACCCAATCGCATCACTGAAATAAACGGCGACGGGTCTGATGAAAACAGCAAACCATCTGCCGCGCAGGCAGCGTTTCGAAAGAAAGGACAGAAAGCCCCGGCAGCCGCAGCTGTTCACACCTCCGAAGATCTGTATTTTGGCGTGTTTGATCTCGAGACGCAACGATCGGCGGCAGAAGTCGGCGGCTGGCACCGGGCCGACCGAATGAGGCTCAGCTGCGGGGTACTTTATGACTCAAAAAAGGATACATTCAGGGTGTACTTAGAAGATCGGATCGCGCAGCTAATTGAAGATCTTCAAAAGGTCGACCTCGTTGTCGGGTTTAACATCGAACGCTTTGATTATCTGGTGCTGAAGGGGTATTCTGGCTTTGATTTTTCCAGGCTGAATACGCTGGATATTCTCAAAGACATTCACCATCATCTGGGATTCAGGTTATCCCTGGCCCATCTGGCCCTGGAAACCCTGGGGGCAACCAAGCAGGCGGACGGCCTCCAGGCGCTCAAATGGTGGAAAGAGGGACGCATTCGCGACATTGTCGATTACTGTAAAATGGATGTTAAGCTCACGCGAGATCTTTTTCTTTTCGGCAGGCAAAACGGTTATCTCATTTTTACCAATCGCGCTCAGAAAAGGATCCGGGTTCCGGTTGATTGGCAACCAGATCGACTGTTGTCGAAAAGGGCGTAGGACAGGTTTTCCTAATGGGTTCCCGCAAGCGCTCCGAATTTTCGGTCGTACATTTTGCCCACGCCATATTCCTGACGGCGCATAAATTTTTCCCTGGCCGGTCCGATGATTTGCATTTCCGGATGTTTTTTCTGAACTTCAAGTGCAATATTCATCTCAATCGTGCAACCGGTACTGAAAGTGGCGTCTTTGCCCACCCATTCGGGCGGGACTTTTTCCCCCATGATCTGAAATGCCTGAGAGATATCGTCATAGGTCTGAAATCGCCAGATGTCGATCAGACCACTGGTCTGGACGATCTCCCACATATACATTAAATCGTCGGCATCCATTCCCGGTTCAAAATACTCTGAAGGATTGATGATAAAGGTCATGTCGAACTGGGTTTTTAGATGCTGGATGCCGACCGCCATTATTTTCTTTGCGATATTAATTTTACCGGGAATAGAACCAATGATGCCGCTGTAAAAGATAACCGTCATTCCTTTCTTTTTGGCCTCTCGCATCTGTTCGATAATCCGCCGGGCTTTTTTCTCAAGGTCGGCATGGGCGAATTTGACAGCTTCAAGATGTCTGGGTTTGTAAGATATTTCCACTGAATCGGTTGAACCGCGGGAGATATTAAAGACATCGCGCGTAAATTGAAAATGGGTATCAAACAACCGTCGCTTTTGCTGCGGGCCTCTTGAAATAATGCCGTCCACCTCTTTAAAGATCCGCGCAAAGGTGGTGGATGCAAGCAGTAAGTTAAGCGTTTCTTTGGTTCCGTCGGAAATTGCAACGACAGGGTAATCGCCTCTGAGCGTCTTGACCAGGTCGGTTTTACCCATACTCTCGTCGGTTATCAGCAACACACCGTCAAGTGTCCGGCGCAGCGCTTGATCCCGCCGGGAATCATCAATGCTCACTTTGGTAAATAAGGGTCCTTCCTTAAAGGCCACAATAATTTTATGGCCGAGTTTCGCCAGATATTTTATGATGGCCATATCCACCATTACCTCGCCGGCTTCATCGGCCAGCCACAGAATTTTTTTATTCTGTACCGAACCTGATGACGATCCCTTGTCGTGGATGCCGAGAAAATCAAGCAGCGGTTTTACGCCATTACCCGCGAGTTTGCGGGCAAAAATATTCAGATAATCCGTCTGTGAGAGTTGCTGTGCGGCATCGGATTCCCACAGTGATTTTTCCACGGACAGTGCGAATAAGCGCTTAATTTCGATGTGCTCTGCCAGTTCCTTTATGCCGGTCACGGTTGCCGGGGCGGGCAGTAAATCGGAGCTGTCGATATGGTTTATAGCGGCTTGAAACGCCGGACAATTTAACACCTCGCCGGCGCGCTGGTTGCGGGTGGCCTTCTCATCTAGATAGGGATCTTCGATCAGGGTACGGTTCAGGAAAATGGTGACCAGACGTTTTTCGAGCCGTGATGGGATCATAATTTCGTCGCGCGTTTCATGGCGGTGTTTGATTTTAATGAGCGACTCCAGATAACTGCGCTCGAGTTTGTCTTCGATTTGGATTCGGATCAATTCCAGCATTTTCGCCAGCACCGCACGGTAGTGTTTCTGCAGGAATCGGGATTCGTTGCGGTTTATAATGGCCGCAAACATTTGATCCGAACAGGGATAGTAGCGCTCATCTTCCTCTGTGTAAACCATGAACCGAACCTGTTCCGGAGTGGAGGCGTGTTCCGGATGGCTGAAATAATCCAGGTGATTTTCGATAAAAAACGCGGTATACCAGGCGTCTCTTTCGGGGTTTTTCCCCAGTGGATAGGGCCGATTGGCGTTAATTTTTGGCAGCTTAACCGCCACCGGTTTTTTCGATTTCATGTTTTCTCCTGATTCGTTCTTTACACGGATGATCGAAACTAAAAAAAGTTTAAGGAATGTGATTAATAAGCTGGCCGAGGTCGGTCAGAACCAGATCCGCCGAAAGATTGATGCAGCGCGCATCATCGGTTCGCAGTCGCAGGGACCTTTTATCACCCGCAAATAGGGCGGTCTGAAATCCAAGCTGCTTAGCCGGATAGATATCATTCAGCATGTCGTTGCCGACATATAGCGAAGCAGCTGTGCGAAGACCCATCGTGCTCATCACAGTTGCCGCTTTTTCAAAGGGGACCAGCGATGGTTTGGCATGCCGAAGTTGATATGACAGAAAAATGAGCTCTGAATGAAACCCGAGATCTTCCGGCTTGGCGTGCAAAAACCACTCAAACAGCAAGGGCGTAAAAAACTGGGCGTTGGAAATGAGGCCCATCGTCAGGTTTTGTTTCCTGCAGGCAGTCAGGGTTTTATCAAGATTGGGCATTGGAAATACGGGATTTACAATCAGCTCATATTCAATGGCAAAGCGCCGTGCAGCATCGAGATCATCGGTTTCAAGGATTTGTTTCCATATTCGGTCGATCTTAATTTCGGGATAATCGATGCCGTCGTCCAGGAGCCGCCGGTGTTCATCTTCGATGGCCCGGTACAGTTGCTCTATTAAATCGCGGGGCCTTTTACGGATGTTAAATTTTTGCACTAAGCGTTGGAGTTTGCGAGCTTCCGGTGAAGTTTTTTGGGCGACACGAATATCTCCCGACCCGCTGATAAACAGGGTGCCGTAAATGTCGAACAGTACACATTGAATCGGTTCCGCCAGCCGGCCGCCGGGGCGCATTGTAGTTGGCAGGGGAGACAGCGGGTGCGTGTATTCTGAGGCTAGTTTAGCGTATTCCATAATCACCCCATTTGAGCAGGCTGAATTTTTTCAGATCCAAAAATTCCGCCAGCAGGATCTTTTTATCAATGCGCTGTCGGACGCCATGTGCACTGACTGCCGCATAGGCAGTTAACAGTTTTTGCCGGTACAACGACATATTGTAATTGCGGATCACCGCTTTGTAGTTGATTTTGACGATATCCTTTTCGTTGCGGAGCCGGCCGATTTTTAAAAGAAATGGATTGAGCTTTAACAGATCTTGCAAATGCGCTTGGTCCGATAAAAGCTTGCGGATCACCTGCCTTTGATAATCTTCATTCAACAGCCCAAAGTCTATCTTGCCGTCAGCAGTGATCAAATTATAGGCGCTCTGAATTCGGTCTTTGTCGATTTGAATGTCAAACACCTTACAGGTACTCTCTATGGTGCACTTCCATAGGTCAAAAAAGCCCTGCGATCCAACCCAGTTCATCGGCACATTCAGTCCGGTATACATGTGGTCAAGACGGATACCGTTCGCTTCAAAATCACAGCAAATATCAGCAAGCCTTCGTCCCCACACCGGTTTTTCGTAAAGCCAGGGTTCTAAAGAAGAGAAACCGAAGCCTTCCGTGATACTGGTGGTCAGCAGATAGCGCGCCGAGCGCACAATGGCGTCAAACGGACGGGTTAGGCCGGCATCAAACTCGATCCTCAGGTGATGATCGGCTGAAAATGCTTTCCAGTCTTTATAGCTCTCCATATCTGCAGGACTGTTCGGCGGCAGAGTGATCACCAGCGTCTCGTCGTTTTCAAAGAAAAAGGACAACAGGATGGCTTCTCCGATATTTTTTCTGCGGATCCCCCGGATGGGGTAGACGACATCGGGACCGCCATCTGAAGAAGCCGGTTGACCGTCCGGAAGATTCACGCTGTTAAAGAGATGATGCAGTCCTTTTTTTGTCAGCCCGGCCTTAAGAAGGATGCGATAGTCGCGGGAGTTGACGACGCTGTAATGACAGTCTGCTGGATATTCTTCTGAAAAATAGGATAAAGGGCGTCCATCTTCAGCAAAATCGTGGATTTGCAAGAATAATGTGACGCCTTTTTTTTGCACTGCTTTTAGAATTTTTAAAAAACTTTTATTTTTTGCCAAGATCGGATTGTGCACATGCAGGATGTCAGCGGGACCGTTAAATCGAGTTTGGATGGCGTTAATTACGGTATCGGCCACATCCTGCGGAATGACGGGTTTTTGGTAAAGGGTGGAATAAGCCAGCTCCGGAATATGAAAGGTATCGACTGGAAAGACCCCTTCAGGCTTCTCGCCGGTGATCACAAACATGTCGCAATCGTTTTTCAGCGCCGCTACCTGCTGCTTTAAACAGGTGGTCACACCGCCGGTCTTAAGATGATAATGCAGAAAGGCGATTTTCATTTTGCTTATGGAAGCCTCCGATTCGTGCAAAATTCAGGTATTACATCGTGGATTCCAGATAAATAGTATCCAAAATCAGATTTGGCAACGGGTTTTAGACAAAAGTTATTTAATGAGACAGGTGTCGAGGGAAACTCGCTTGAATTGAAACGTTCATTTTAGGTATTAATCAGCGGCGTTCTTTTTGGGCTTCTTGTTTATAAATTGCAATTTCATCGAACCAATAGAGATGATATCCGAATCAACCAGCTTCAAAGATTTATTGGGTGCTTTGCGATCATTGATTTTGGGTCTTGAAAAACCTTCATTGCAAGTGAAAAAATAACCATTGCGGGTTCGGCTAATGGTGGCGGCAGTTTTGCCGACAGCCCAACCCTTGACGACGATATCCGACGAGGGATCTTTGCCGATTTTCGTTAATTTATTTTTAAGCGCCAGCGTGCCTTCACCGCCGATAATGTAAGTTAGGTACCCGCGAACCCGCTTCTTTTTTTTGGTTTCAGCAGGAACGTCAGCGGCGGGCTCGGCCTTCTTTTGGGTTTCAACAGGAACGTCAGCGACAGGCTCGCTATCAGCTGC
>JASFGZ010000131.1:0-9615 GCA_050123495.1 Desulfobacterales bacterium | reverse complement strand
ACTGTTGTTTGCCGGCAGTCAGCTGTGCCTGACCATACTGGATTTAACGACGCGCAAAGACATGTTTGTGAGTCTGGTCGTTTTAGGAATAACCCTGGCTACTAATTTGGCGGCGGGTTTTCTGGCGGGTATTGCCGTGGCCTATTTCCTAAAGTTCGAAAAGTTTAAGGTTTAGATCAGCGTCAATGACCACCCGTCGAGCGGGTGGCTTGTGTTTTCCGCCATAGGCGGGAAAAAACAAAGGCCCGGGAGTGCCTTAATCGTTGCGGGTGTAAGCGGGTGCAAAGCACCCGGTTTGAAAACACCCAATTCAGATCCATTTAACGCGGTCAAGGCTGTAATGGATGAATATGTTTTTACCGGGAAAGATGATCCGCTTCTGTTTCTGTTGACGCGTTAATTCCACGGCAAAGGGCAGGTTTCCAACGCTAATCGTGGCGATGACCTGACCGGTGTTTTTTTCCAGGTTGAGTCGGGATACGGTGCCTCGCAGGACAATATCATTATCAGAGGCTTTTAATTCGTCTTCGCTGACAGAAAGCATGTCAATTACGGCTGCAGCCTCTTGATCTGGCGGCCCGGGAACCAGCAGCTGCTGCTTGTCGGATAAAACTTTTGCCCATTTTCCCGGTTCCAGTTCCCGCCAGGGACCGAAAATGACATTTTCTTTACCGGTGCCGAATAAGCGGCCTTTGAAAAGGTGCATCACCTGGTCACATACATCATACAGCCAGTCCCGGTCATGGCTGGCAATGATAAGGGTTGTATTCCATTCCCGGCGCGCCATCATAGAAGCTTCCTTGATCTGCTGGGCACTGGCCACATCCACATTGGCGGTAGGCTCGTCCAACAGCAAAACTTCCGGCTTTAGAACCAAACGGGACGCTAGAGCCACCCGCTGAGTTTCGCCTCCCGAAAGCTGATGGGCCGGTGCCTGAACAAAATCTCCCATCCCCACCATATCAAGGCCTTTGGCAATTCGGCGCTTGCGCTCTTGTTTTTCAATTCCTCTAATTTTCAGGCCGAATTCCATATTTTTAAATACAGTGGTTGTAAAGAGAAGCGGCAGTTGATCAACCAGAACGACTTCTTTTCGCAAACGCTGAAGATAAGTTTCAGAATAGCGCACAGGTTCAGATTTATAAGCAACCGTGCCTGCGGTGGGCGTCTCGAGAAGGGCCAGAATATTCAACAGGGTTGTCTTGCCGGCCCCGTTTGGGCCCTGCAATCCGTAGATTTCACCTTTTCTAAACGTCAACGCAGAAACATCCAGAACGGTGCGATCGTTGAATTTTTTGGTCAGATCTGAAATATGAAAAAGCATCAGGATCGCAGCCTCCCCTGAAATAAATGAAACAGCAGATTCATCCCGAAGCTCAGCCCCAGCAGCACAATTCCCAGAGCCACTGCCAGCGTAAAGGCCCCTTTGTCATACTCCAACGCCATGGCGGTTGTCATGGTGCGGGTGAACCCTCGAATGTTACCACCCAGCATCATGCTGATCCCCACTTCTGCAATCACGCGGCCATAGGCGGCAATTACAGCGGCGACAATGCCGTAACGTGCTTCTCGGAATATGGCAAAAGCGGTCTGCAGGCGATTGGCGCCCAGGGTCATGGCCGTTTTGCGATAACGCCGATCAATTCTGCTGATCGCCGCAATGGTAAATGCGGCAATCACCGGTAAAATCAATAAGGTTTGGCCAATAATAATGGCCATTTGCGTGTACAGCAGATCGAAAAAACCCAGTACCCCTCGACGAGAAATAAAGGCATAAACAAAAAGACCGATCACCACAGTGGGAACTGCCAGCAGTGTATTCAGACAGGTAATCATAAACCGCTTTCCCGGAAACGATTCAAACGCCACGAAAAATCCAAGCGGAATCCCCAGAAAGCCGGCAAACAGGGTCGAATAGCAGCTGACCTTCAAGGATACGGCAACAATTTCGACCATCTCCCTGTCCAGAGAAATGACCAAAGCAATTGCCGAAATAAAACTGTCAATCAGAAGATCCACGATTTTTTAAATTCCGTTTATTTGATCGGTTTAAATAATATCTTAGTATCTTTGCGCCTTTGCGTCTTTGCGTGAGATGTTTATTACTTTCCGAGCGCATCCGGATAAAACAGCTGTTTTCCCAGAAGCCGGTAATGATCGATGACTGTCTGACCAGTTTTTGAAACCAGCCACTCTGCAAATGTTTTGGATAACTCATATTTGACATGCGGGTGTTTTTTGGGATCGATCGGAATCACCCCATAGGGATTGGCAAGGGCTGGATCGCCCTCGCAGAGCACAACCAGATCAATCGGCACGTCCCGCCCGAATTTATATTTAATATAGGTCCCCCTGTCTGCCAGGATATAGGCTTGTTTTTCATCGGCAAAAGTTAAGGCCTTGCCCATTCCCTGCCCGATGGAAAGATACCATTGCCCCAATCCCCGGGGGTGGACAAAATTGATTTCCTTTTTTTTGCCTTTTTTCACGATGGTTTGCACCTTTTTTTCCAGCGCCAAACCGGTGGCTTCCCAGAGCGCCTGCTCTTTGGTGTGCGTGCCGCTATCATCGCCACGGGAAACAAATTCAATTTTTGCAGCTGCTATTTTTTTGAGGGCTTCGGCGGCAATGGTGAGCCCTTTTATTGCGGCCGGGTCTTTTGGGGGGCCCAGGATGACAAAATCATTATGCATGACCGCATAGCGTTGGGTTCCAAAGCCTTCCTTAATAAATTTGTCCTCGCGCGCTTTGGCGTGCACGAAAATCACATCCACATTGCCGTCCATGCCGTCACGAATGGCGGCCCCGGTGCCTTTGGCGATCACTTTAACCTTAATGCCCGTATCTTTTTCAAACGCCGGCAAAAGAACATCCAGCAGTCCGGAAGCCTGGGTACTGGTGGTTGTCGACATCTTAATGATTTTGTCTTCTGCCAGGCCGGCAGTGCTGAAAAAACAAACAATCAAACCGACCAAAATAATGTTCATCCCCAACTGTTTCATCACATCCTCCTTTTCATCTGAGCTCTGCCATCTGTCTTCTGTCGTCCGTCATCTGTCCTCTTCACTGGGATAAATCATCTTTCCGGAAACGCTGAGATCATAACCCGATATTTTATCGCCTATCGATTTAAACTCCTTTTCGTGCAAAAGGCCTAAAAATTTTTGAATCCCTTCATCAAAGAATCGATCTTTTAATATCATCAGATCAAATCGCTCCCAGCGGATCGGAATGAAGCCAATATTTAAAAGTCCGGCTACCGCGCCAATGCCGGGACCGGCGTCTGCGCGACCGGCTAAAATCTCCAGCCCCACCTCCAGGTGCCGGTGAACCTCGTGGGCGAATCCATCAATTTTTTCACCATCAATACCGGCTTTTTTAAGTTCGCGATCAATCAGTAAGCGCGTGCCGGTGCCCAGCGGTCGATTGACAATTCTGATTCCCGGCCGGGCCAGATCAGCGATACCCGATATTTTTTTGGGGTTGCCTGCCGGCACCAAAATGCCTTGTTCGCGGCGGCAGAAATTTACAACGGCCGGCATTAATTCCAGCTCCTGAAAAGCATAATCAAAATTATATTCTTCTTCATCTTCCTGGAGCAGGTGGCTTGAGGCCATGTGGCAGAGATTCTGCCGCAGGGCCCGCAGACCTCCCATGCTTCCCAGATTACCGAAAACGGCCAGGGGCGCTTTAAAATGGTTGTTAAACAGCGAAATGGCGCGGTCCAGCAGCGGATCGTTGCTGCCGGCCAGGATAAGCAATCCTTGCTGGATGGGCAAAAGCTTGCCGGTGTCCGGATAGTTAAGGGTTTGGGTTTCCACCCACTGCTCCACCAGGTGACGCGGAAATAGCCATTTACCCGTTACTTTGGAGGCGGGCAGCCCTTTTTCGGCAACCAATGTGTAAACCATCTTTTCATTGACATTGAGCAACCGCGCAACTTCTTTGGTGCTAAGGAGGGGATTCATTGGATTCTCCGCAAGTGCTGCAAAAAGTTTATTGACAAATTCCCGATCGGAAGTGTCTTTTTATATTTTTTAGTCACTTTTAGTCAATAGAAAACTGAGTATGTGAAAATTATTAGAATAAAATAACTATTAATTACTTTAAATAACATTAAAACACCAAAAATTGATACCAAAATTTCAGCTCGATTGTTTAAAATGCATCAAAAAAAGGAATATCTTGATGGTTGAATAACGGAAGCAAACGGTATAACGATACAAAAGCATCAAAATACCCTTCGACCTTGCATTTTTCACCCGAATTGGAGGATCGCAATGAAAACCATTGGAATGATCGGCGGTATGAGCTGGGAGTCTTCAATAGAGTATTACCGAATCATCAATGAAACCGTTCGAACTGAACTCGGGGGGTTGCATTCCGCCAAAAGCATAATGGTTTCGGTGGAGTTTGCCGAAATCGAAGCGCTACAGCATCAGAATCGCTGGGATGAGGCCGCACCAATTTTGATCGATGCGGCCTGCAGCATTCAGCGCGGCGGCGCTGATTTTGCCATTATTTGTACAAACACCATGCATAAATTGTATGATTTAATACAACAAAATATCCAGATTCCACTGCTACACATCGCGGATGCCACGGCCGAAACGATCAAAGCCGCGAGGATTCAAAAAATAGCGCTTTTAGGGACGCGCTTTACCATGGAGGAAAATTTCTACAAAGGCAGGCTAGTGGAGAACTATGGATTGGACGTCATCATTCCAGGTTCAGAAGACATGGAAATCGTACACCATATTATTTATGATGAGCTTTGCGCCGGAATTATCCAATCAGATTCAAAACAAAAATATGCGGATATCATCCGGCGTCTGGTCCAAGAAGGCGCAGAAGGTATAATTTTGGGCTGTACGGAGATCGGATTGCTCGTCAAACAGGAGGATAGTCCTGTTCTGCTGTTTGATACCACTGAAATTCACGCAAAGGCTGCGGTTAAATATGCTCTGGCGAATGATATGAGTTCGTCTTGAGCGGCCAGGGGCACAGTTTATCCAGGGGGCAGGTCGGACATTTTGGCTTGCGGGCTGTGCACGTCTCCCTGCCGAAAAAAATAAGCTGAAGACTAAAATCATTCCAGGCCCGTTTGGGGACAATTTTCATCAAATCGAACTCGATTTTCACTGGATCTTTGTTTTCGGTCAGGCCCAGCCTTCCCGATATTCGAACCACATGGGTATCCACCACCACACCGCAAATACCGAAGGCGGCTCCCAAAACCACATTGGCGGTCTTGCGCCCCACCCCGGGCAATTTCACCAGTTCCTCCAGGGTCTGTGGCACCTGGCCGCTATGCCGGTCTAAAAGCGCTTTCGAACAATTTTTTATGTTTTTGGCTTTATTGTGATAAAAGCCGGTGGGACGAATCAAGGTTTCAATGGATTTAAGGGACGCAGCGGCAAAATCAGCAGGTGTTTTAAGACGCTTAAAAAGCACCGGGGCAACCTGATTCACCTGCTTGTCGGTGCATTGGGCTGACAGGATGGTGGCCACCAGAAGTTCAAAGGGATTCTGATGAAAAAGCTGGGTTTTAACTTCAGGATAAATCTTTCGCAGAATCTTTCGAATTTTATCGGCGCGCGATTTAAGTTGCATACAAATGGTCCGTGGTTAGCAGCCCGTAGTCAGTTGCAAAAATTGCTTTTAAAGCCTATTGTAAAGTTAGGGTGGTTGACTGATGCATTCAGGCGAGGGATATACGCCGGTTTTATAAACGCAGTCAAGATAGAAAAATTTAAGATCTGCAACCGGCCACGGACAACGAACAACAAACACAGGATTATTGGTAATTGGCTGAAAAATTCTAAAAGGTCGATAATACGCTATGAATTCCAAGAAACAAACAGTCCGTGCCTTAGGCCTGTGTTCAGGGGGTCTGGATAGCACGCTTGCCGGTTTGGTGCTGCGCGATCAGGGAATCGATGTTGAGTGGGTGACATTTGAGACCCCATTTTTTACGGCAGCCAAGGCTCGCAAGGCGTCCGAAAAAACGGGCATTGCCTTGACCGTTAAACCGATTTATCCCGTTTACATAAAAATGCTCAAGAACCCGCCCGCCGGATACGGCAAACAAATGAACCCCTGTATGGACTGTCACGCCCTCATGTTCAAACTGGCCGGCGAGATGATGCAGGAAAAAAACTTTGACTTTCTTTTCAGCGGTGAAGTCCTGGGCCAGCGTCCGATGTCTCAAAATAAATCATCGCTACAGTATGTGGAGAAACACTCGGGCTTTAAGGGATATATTCTGCGACCGTTAAGTGCCAAAAATCTTCCGGTAACCATTCCGGAAAAGGAAGGACTGGTAGACCGGGAACGCCTGCTGGACTTTGCGGGCCGCGGCCGCAAACCGCAAATCGCGCTGGCTAAAAAATACGGCCTCACTGATTATCCCGCTCCGGCCGGTGGCTGCCTTTTGACCGACGTCGGTTATTCCAGACGGTTAAAAGATCTGTTTGCCCATCAAAATGAGTGCACCGAAGAAGAGCTGCACCTTTTAAAATACGGCCGTCATTTTCGCCTGAATCCCGATACCAAGATGATCATCGGGCGCACCCAGAAAGACAATGAAAACATTTTAAAATATCACAATCCCCAAACCGATACGGTTCTTGATGTCAAGGATCATCCGAGCCCCCTAGCGCTGGTCCCTCATGGGGGCGCAAAAGATGTGATTTATCTGGCAGGCTCCATATGTGTCGGTTACAGCAAAGCCTCTAACCTCATGCCCATTGATGTGGTGGTCAAAACGCCTCATAGCAAGGAAACCATCGAGGTCATCGGCATCCCGACTTCAGACTTCAAAAAATTGCTTATTTAGGTCTCAAGGTTCAGAGGTTCTGTGTCCAGAGGTTCAATGGTTCTGGCCTCTCGCTGCTGATCCGTGAGTTTAGTCGATTCATTAATTGGTCGAATGGTCAAAATGATTATCTTTCGCTAAATTGCCCTGACCTAAACTTGAATTGACAGAATTGGAAAGTAAGTTAAAACTTCGCTTGACAGTGTGGTCTCACAACATTTTGGAGATGTTTTAAAGTGCCGATATGTTATAGAAATCTTCAATTTTTAGGTTTGAAAATAATTAAGATTACCAGAAAATATATGCAATAAATTGCGGTTGTCTGTGCATAGCCGCTACACATTTCAGTAAAATTTTATATTTCGTTACGCAGTCTTAAATTCAATAGCTGTTATTATTTTTAATTCTTTGAATATAAATTTTGTAATTTCAGCCAGCGGGGGATTTCTTGACTCTGGCAAGCATTTAGTCTTAAAAACACTTTTTCAAAAAATCGGAATAAGCTTTTCCCATTTTAGATCTCAGTCAAGACAGTCGTATTTAAAGTATTGCTCTTAACGAAATAAATAAAAAAGTCTTGGCTTAATTTATGGATTCTATCAAAACATGCAATATTAGAAGTATCATTGAAGTACAATATATGCAGTAGTTCAGGCTAATATACTTATAAAAGAGCTTTCCCGGTGGTTATCGGCTGTTGGTTTTTCTGAGCATTTCAGATATTCCTCGAAACCAGAGGGCATACTTTGTGTTCTTTTAGCAACAAAATTCAAGTGAGGAGCCAAATCAACGTACTTAAATTCAAATCTTTTTGTTATCCCGCTGGTTCCTAAAATGAAAGCGGATGCTTGAATGCGCTTGGTGCTTTTTAGGCACCGAAAGTTTCTGCCTATAAGGCCCAATTTTGCTTTTAGCCGATTTACCGCCCTCTCTGCCACTTCAATTGTTGTACCCTTCATTAGTATGTAATATTTAGAATCCTTCTTCAGAACTCGATCCTTTTCACCTCTGAAGTTATCCTTAACAATTTTGTCCACTTCTTTTTCACTGGTATTAGGCAAGCAAATATGAAGTAGGGCTGCAGCAAACGGAACCACGTTAGCTTCAGATTTTTGATGTGCCGTTATCGCTTGACTCGCCATAGGTCTATTGGTGACTAAAAAATTCATAATTGCGAATGCATCAGGGATTTTGGATATTTTTTTTATAATCATCAGGGATTTAAATTTCTGAAAATAATTTTACAACATGTAAATATTCTTTCTATGCCCTAATCATGATGGTTGACATTTAGCGAAAGGTCAAAAAGGTCAGTAAAAATAGTCTTTAACCTAAGAGGAGGCAATGCCAAAAAAGCCACTGCCTCCTTATTATTCAATTACTGTGCGCTTAAAATATCATCCAAAATAGAAATGGCCAGTTCAAGATGCGGATAAACCTTATCCTGAGCCAAACAATTCATAATCCAGTCGTTCTGGTCTTGTGTAGCGGGATCATCTAAGGCACAGCCGTCAAACTTTCCAGCAATATCATCTCTTAGCTTATCGAGCATGCTTAAGCCATAGTTGCCTTTTAGATAGTTGAGGATCACCGAAATAATTTTGTTTGTCAGGGCATTTTTATTGTTGTAATTGTTTATATCGCTCCGATCCAGACCGTTGATCTCAATAATGGCTTTCATCAGCGCCTCAATAAAATCATCGATTTTATCTGCATCAATAGCCAAAATCGTCGCATTGCTCGGATCACTATCCAGCAGGTCATCATTGACCACCAGGCTAACAAGATACAATCCCTGAATGTCGGGCACAAAGTTTGGATCTACCACTAAAGGATCGCTCAGGACCGCGAAGCTGCCTTTGGGTTGAGAGACCATATCCCAGCTGTAGGTGAGCGGATCCAAATTAACATCATAACTGCCGCTTCCATCGAGAAATACCGTTTGTCCTACAATTACCACTTGGTTGCCTCCGGCATCAGCCACTGGTTTTACATTTCCTGAAGTCACAACCACCTCATCGGGAACACTACTTGCGCCCAAGTCATCGGTGACCACCAACTCCATAATATAGGTGCCGAGCATATCCGCCACAAAGGTTGGTTGAGCGCCGTTTGGATTGGACAATGTTGCGCCACTAAAAGGGGGTCTGTTGGTAATGGCCCAGGCATAGGTGATGGGATCACCATCTGGATCAAAGCTTTGGCTTCCATCGAGCTGAATTTCAATGCCTTCATTTTCAAAATGCTGATCTTCGCCGGCATTGGCCACAGGTGCTGAATTATGTGTGCTTACAACTATAGACGCAGGTTCACTTGCTAAACCCAAGCTGTCGGTGACCACCAGCTGAATCACATAATCGCCATTTACATCTACCTCAATAAAAACATGCGAGCCACCAGAATCATCTGCACTGACAAATTGAGATAAAACCGCTGTGCTTCCTTGCGGCTTGGAGACTAGCTGCCAATCATAAGTAAGGGGATAATTCTCATCTGGATCGTAGCTGCCGGAACCATCTAAGCTGGCTAAACCGCCAACAGGTGCAGTTTGATCGTCTCCCGCATCAGCTATTGGTTGAAGATTTTCTACAGAAGAATTAGAACCGTCAATACTGCCACCGCTACTGCCACCACTGCATCCATACAGAAGCATGAGCAATACCGACATTAGTGTCAGAGAAAAAGTTGCTCTTTTCATGATAAATCTCCTTTTTGAGTAATGCACTTATGCACTACCGATTGAAATTTTATGTGTTTTCCTTCCTTTATCTATCATTTTTGGATATTAGTCTTACCTC
>JASFGZ010000130.1:0-9660 GCA_050123495.1 Desulfobacterales bacterium | reverse complement strand
GGTTGGCGCCTAACTTGCCCATAAATTGAGCCTGACCCTTTCGGTGGTGAGCAAATATCTCAGCCGCAGCCGACAAGATCCGGTTTCAAAAGACATTGCAACCGAACTGTTTGATTGAAAATTACTAGAATTTACTGAAAATCGGTTGAATTAGATTCAAATTTCAATATTTCACCAACGTCCCCTCTTTATTTCTCAAATAGGTTGATTTTATAAATAATGCATTCTAATTTATTGCATGACAAGATCTCATTCCCTCTTAAGGAATAAATCGCATGAATTCACCGAAAATTAAAACCTCAAAGGCTGCAGGCAGGATTGCACCGCCGCCGAACTTTATCAAACACATTATCGATGCCGACATCGAAGCCGGTAAAAACGACGGGCGCGTCCATACGCGCTTTCCGCCGGAACCCAACGGTTATCTGCACATCGGACATGCCAAATCCATCTGTTTAAATTTTGGGCTGGCCGAAGAATACGGCGGACTTTGCAACCTGCGCTATGATGATACCGATCCGGCCAAAGAAGAAGTGGAATATGTGGAATCCATCAAGCAAGATGTTCGCTGGTTGGGATTTGACTGGGAGGATCGTGAATACTATGCCTCCGATTATTTTGAACAGCTATTTGAATATGCTGTTCAGCTGATAAAAAAAGGCAACGCCTATGTCGATAGTTTAAATGCGGATGAAATCAGGGAATATCGAGGGACCCTGACCGAACCCGGCAAAAACAGTCCTTATCGTGAACGTTCAATTGAAGAAAATCTGGATCTGTTTGAACGCATGCGGGCCGGTGAATATGAGGAAGGCGAGCATGTGTTGCGGGCCAAAATCGACATGGCATCCCCCAATATGTTGATGCGCGATCCCACCCTCTATCGGATCAAAAAAGTACCCCATTATCGCACCGCAGGCATGTGGGTGATCTATCCCATGTACGATTTTACCCACTGTCTATCCGATTCGATCGAAGGTATCACCCATTCGATTTGTACGCTGGAATTTGAAATAAATCGCGAGCTCTATGATTGGGTTCTGGACCAGCTGGAAGTATACCATCCGCAGCAAATTGAGTTCGCCCGCCTCAATCTCAGCCACACAGTACTCAGCAAGCGTAAGTTGATTCGATTGGTTGAGGAGGGCCATGTGGAAGGCTGGGATGACCCGCGCATGCCGACAATTTCCGGGTTGCGCCGCCGGGGGTACACGCCAAAAGCTGTCCGCAATTTCTGTGATCGAATCGGGGTTGCCAAAGCCGACAGTATGGTGGACATTGCATTACTGGAATATTGTATCCGGGAAGACTTGAACAAAATTGCGCCACGGGTAATGGGCGTTTTGCGACCGCTAAAAGTCATTATCGACAATTACCCGGAAAATGAAATGGAAGAACTAGATGCCGTTAACAATCCGGAAGATCCGAACATGGGCACCCGCAAGGTGCCGTTTTCAAGGGAAATCTATATTGAGCAAGATGATTTTATGGAAGATCCGCCCAGAAAATTTTTCCGCCTGGCCCCGGGTCGCGAGGTAAGACTGCGCTATGCTTACTTTATTACGTGTATCGATGTCGTCAAAGATCCTAAAACGGGAGAGGTCATCGAATTGCATTGCACATATGATCCCGCAACCCGGGGGGGGGATGCCCCCGACGGACGCAAAGTTAAAGGCACGCTGCATTGGGTTTCCGCATCTCATGCTGTAAGTGCGGAAGTGCGCCTTTATGAACATTTTTTTGTTAAAGAAAATCCCAATGAGACCGAGGAGGGCAAAGATTTTGATGCCTATATCAATCCGAATTCATTAGAAATATTGACAAATTGTATGGTAGAACCCAGCCTGTCTGAAGCCACGCCAGGAAGTCGTTATCAGTTTGAACGCCTGGGTTATTTTTGTGTCGATGCGAAAGATTCTGCCGAAGGATCTTTGGTGTTCAACCGCGCAGTGACGCTACGGGATACCTGGGCAAAGATATTGAAAGCCCAGCAGCAGAAAAAATAATTCCGGACTTTTTTTAAACTAAAAATTGAATAAATCGAAAAATTGTGTTACCAGAGTTTGCAGATGAGGTTCTGAAAAATTCCCGATTTATCCTTTACCATTAGCTTCCATTCTGATAATCCGAATTCGGGGTGGTAGCCGATCCAGACTCGGATAGCGATAGGTTCGAATTTCCCGACATTGCTTGATCCATCGGGTCTAATTCGAGATCACCGGCACCATGTTTTTTTCGTTCAAGCGCACGGAAATCGTGGTGCATTTCTTTCAGCTTGTGGAAAGTGTCGTGCCGATTGTATTCCAGTAGGGCAATGGAATTAAGCGCCAGCAACGACAGGAGGAGAGCAGAGCCGGATTTAAATAGGGGTGATTTCGGATTTGATCAAAATTGTGGACCAATAATGGGAGAAAAAGAGAAAAGAGTCTAGGGCTGCCACCCCGACTATTTTTAAAAGTGACTTTTTAACCCTCATCTTTTGCCCGAGGGCCGCGTTGGGATCCGCTTCAAAATGCTCACGTACTAGCGTGTACGCTGCGCTTTTGAACCGAATCCCGCCTTGCCCTCAAACAAAATCTAAGGATTTAAAAGCCACTTTTGTATTGAAAAAAAGCCTGTCTGAACTAAAAAACAATCCCCACGTAACCGACAAAACTATCGCCCGGGCTTTTATCATAGCTGGTTGCATAGGCAATTGATTCAGCCTGATCGGCTCCCAGATGTTTGGCCGCTTCGATTGCCGTAGCAGCAGCACCGGCACAGCATGCGTTGTGGCTGGTCAAAGCTTCATTAATTACCTTTTCAGTATCCATATCCAGCATCGTGTCGATAATGCGACGATCGTTTTCATTGCGAACCCAGTTGACAGCCTGGCGGCCGGTTCCTTCAGATACGAACCCATAATTACGACCATAATGCGTCAGATCCGTTGATCCAATCACGTTAATCCGTATTTGCAGGTCTTTTGCGATTTCAACAACTGCCCGGCCGATTTCCAGCGAGCGTTTTGCAGGCGGAACACCCACAGCAACAATCTTCACATCGTTAAAGAAATATTTGATAAAGGGCAGCTGAAGCTCAATGGTATTGTCCTGGGAAAAGTTGTCGGGTGTTTCCAATGTAAATGAAAATCGTTTTGTCAGCTCAGCGGCCAGCTGCTCTTCGACAATAATTTCGCCAAAGGGAGTCTCCCAGGCGCCTTCAGCCATAATTATACAGGCTGAATCCGGATGAAGGTGCATCCCGAAGACAATAAACACATCGGGTGGGTCATCCGTTTTCAGGCATCGGATGACATTGCAAGCGATGCTTCCCGAAAAAAACCACCCGGCATGCGGAACAATGCCGCCCACCTGTTTTCCGACCGGAAGATTCATCTTTTTACCTTCGTCAAGAAAACCGGCGATCTCTTTTTCGCATTCTGTGGCACTAGCAGGATACCAGCTGCCTGCAAAGATTGCTCTTCTGAGCTTTGTGGGTTTCATAGTCACTCCCCCCGTAGAAAAGATTACGCATGAGGAGCGCTGGCGCTTTAAGAGCGTTTCACTTGAGGAGCGTGGTGCTTGAGGAGAAATGTTAATTGCCTCCAACTTAGAGGCCGTATGGCCGGTCCTCAAGGCTCGAAGAGCCGCTCCTCGAGTCCCTCTGAAAGGGACGCTCAAAATTAACCAGCGCCCTGTGCATCCATCCCGGCCACTTATTTTCTGAGATCTTAAATTTCAGTATAAAGAATCCGCAGGAGATTGTCCATGCCGATTTACGAATACCAATGTAGAAAATGTGATTGTTGTTTTGACATAATTCCTTCATCCTATTCATATTCACCAGGCTTTGCTTTTAAAAAAAGATGATTATTATTGAAATGAATGTTTTGCTGGAAGGAAAAACAGGAAGTGAATAAGCGTTAGAACCCATCTCAAAAATGTGGATCAGGGTTCAGCGCTCGCCGCAAGAAGCGGGATTTCGCATCAGATCTTAATGAATTAAGGTTCTCAAAAGGCGCGGGGCGGATCAAAAACGGCGCATACACGTTAGGATGTGAGCATTTTGAGCCGAGCCGCAACGCAGCGGTGGGCACTTAGACGTTTTTTTGGGATGGGTTCTAAAAGCGATTTCAAATAGGAGGTTGACATGTGGGAGTACACGGAAAAAGTAAAAGAGCATTTTCTCAATCCGCGCAATGTGGGTGTCATCGAAAACGCCGATGGCGTGGGAGAAGTCGGCTCGATTGCATGTGGTGATGCCTTGACTTTCTATTTCAAGCTCGATGAAAACGGTAAGATTAAAGATGCCACCTTTCAAACGTTTGGTTGCGCCAGCGCCATCGCATCTTCATCGGCACTAACCGAAATGGTCAAAGGCATGACCCTGGAGGAAGCTGAACAAATCACCAATGAAGACATTGCCGATTACCTGGGCGGTCTGCCGAAAGAAAAGATGCATTGCTCGGTAATGGGCCGTGATGCCCTTGAAAAGGCTATTACCTGCTATCGGGGCGAACCCGAAAAAAAAGTAGACGGGGAAATCGTTTGTGAATGCTTCGGTGTCACCGACCGTGAAATCGAACGGGTGGTTCAAGAGAATCAATTAACCACCATAGAGGATGTCACCGACTATGTAAAAGCCGGCGGTGGCTGCGGTAATTGCCACGACCGCATCCAGGAGATCATCGATGCCATTCTGGGAACCGAACGGCCGGTTAAGAAAAAAATCCCCGCCTTGACCAATCTGCAAAAAATCAAATTGATCGAAGAAAGTATCGAGCGCGAAATAAATCCGACTCTAAAAAAGGATGCCGGCAAGCTCGAACTGATCGACGTTGACGGCAATCGGGTCCTGGTGCGCCTGGGCGGCACCTGTGCATCATGTGCCAAGTCCCCTGTTACCCTCAAACACTATGTTGAATCCAGACTGCGCGAGCTCGTTTCCCCGGAAATCGTGGTTGAGGAGGTCCAGTGATGAAAGTGATTTACGTTGACAACAATGCCACGACGATGGTCGCTCCGGAAGTGCTCGACGCCATGCTGCCTTATTTCAGTGAATTTTACGGCAACCCGTCCAGCATGCATTCCTTTGGCGGTGATGTCGCCACTAAAATAAAAGAGGCCAGGGAAAATGTTGCCAAGCTGATTGGCGCTAGCCCCGATGAAATCGTTTTTACCAGCTGCGGCACAGAAAGTGATGGTACCGCTATACGCGCAGCCATTGAATCCTCTCCCGATAAAAAGCATATTGTAACTTCCCGAGTCGAGCACCCCGCTATTAAAAACCTCTACGAAACGCTGTCAAAAAAAGGATATCGGACCAGCTTTGTTCCGGTAGACAGCAGCGGCAGACTCAATCTCGATTATCTGTATGATAGCCTCGGCGAAGACACCGCAGTTGTCAGCCTTATGTGGGGCAACAATGAAACCGGGGTCATTTTTCCAGTTGAAGAAATCTCCCGCGAGGTCAAAAACCGGGGAATTCTGTTTCATACCGATGCGGTCCAGGCTATCGGTAAAATTCCCATTGATGTCAACCAGACCGGTGTAGACATGCTCTCCCTTTCGGGCCACAAGTTTCACTCACCCAAGGGAATCGGTGCGCTTTACATTCGCAAAGGCACCAAATTCGCACCGTTTATGATCGGTGGTCATCAGGAGAGGGGTCGCCGCGGGGGTACTGAAAATACCGCCTCGATTATCGGCCTGGGTAAAGCGGCTCAATTGGCGTCAGCACATCTTAGAGAAGATGGTTATGATCGGATCAGCCGGCTGCGGGATAAACTTGAGCGCACGCTTTTGGAAACGGTGCCCAATGCAATCATCAATGGTGATCCGACAAATCGTTTGCCGAACACCACCAGCATTGCTTTTGAATATGTGGAAGGGGAAGCGATTCTGCTGATGATGAACGAATACGGTATCTGTGCATCTTCGGGTTCCGCCTGCACATCCGGATCGCTGGAACCTTCGCATGTCTTACGCGCAATGGGCGTTCCCTTCACAGCGGCCCACGGCTCTATTCGCTTTAGTCTCAGTCGTTATAATACGGAAGATGAAATTGATGTGATTCTGGAAAAATTGCCGCCCATCATCGAGCGCCTAAGAGATCTGTCACCCTTCTGGAAGGAGGCAATGGGAACTTGATTTGGGATTTCGGATTTGAGATTTCGGATTGCCTGAATTCTTTTCCCATTTTAAATCCAAAATCCGAGATCCAAAATCTAAAATCGTTCAGTTGATCTTCGATCTAATCTTATTTTTCAGCCACTCGATCCAGGGTTCAAGGCCTTCTTCGGTTTTAGCCGAAATTTCAAAAACCGGCATCTGCGGATGAACCTGATGGATGTAAGTGACTGCTTTTTCTTTGTCGAAATCCAGATAGGGCAGCAAATCAATCTTATTTAAGAGCGCCACCTCACATTCCCGAAACATCAGCGGGTATTTTACCGGCTTGTCTTCTCCCTCCGTCACACTCAATACCACCACACGTGAATCCTCGCCAATATCAAACTCGGCCGGACATACCAGATTCCCCACGTTTTCAATAACCAAAAATTCGATATCATCAAGATCCAGGCTGCCGGCAGCTTTTTCAATGACGTGCGCAACCAGGTGGCAATCACCGCCAAATTCATCCGTATTAATTTGTACGACCGGCGCTCCGGTTTTGGCCAACCGATCGGCATCATGGGTGGTGCAGATATCGCCGACGATCACCGCACTTTTTATTTCCGGCATAATTCGAGCCAGGGTTTTCTCCAGGGTGCTGGTTTTCCCGGATCCCGGAGAACTCATTAGATTGAGCACAAAGAGGTCCTTTTGCGCAAAAAGTTTGCGGTTTTCCGCGGCCATCTTATCGTTGATATCCAGGACTCGGCGGATGACTTTTATCTCCCGGGTTCCGCTTTTTTGCGTGCTCACATCGGTGGGAGGATTTTTTGGATGTAAATGTTGGGGTTTGTGAAAATCTTTATGGTGATAATAGCGTCTGCTTTTAAATGGATCACCCAGAATCATTTTTGACCTCTTCTACAACGTCTATGGATTCGATATCGAGTTCGCGGCCGGAAAGAATTTCCAATGAACCGCCCTGGCATGTTTTACATATAAAAACCGGCTGATCAATCGTCCATTGCGCATTGCAGTCTTTACACCTTGCCACCACCGGCATCTCTTCAATGACCAGTTTGGCGCCTGCAAGCGGCGTGTCTTTGACGGCGACATCGAAACAAAACCGGAGGCTTGCGGGCACAACTGCGGCCAATTTGCCAATTTTCAGATTTACCTGCGCAACCCGGGCATTGCCCAAATCCGCCGGCAGTGAAGCGGTGGCAATTTCAACGATTTGCAGGGCAATACCCATTTCGTGCATAAAATTTCCAAACTTCGTTTGTAAATTGGTGTTTGGTGTTTTGTTTTTTGTGTTGGTTGTTCCTGTCGGGCGATCGGGGAAAAGATACCAAACACTAATCGAAGATTTCCGAACAAAATTCGCCCAGGGTTCCCAGATCCTCACAAACATGCACACCATTGGTTTTCATGGCGTTGATTTTTGCCTGGGCAGTTCCGCTGCTGCCGGAAATAATGGCCCCGGCATGACCCATCCGTCTTCCCGGGGGAGCAGTTAAGCCGGAAATAAAGCCAACAACCGGAATAGACATTTTCCGGGCGATAAATTCTGAAGCATCTTCTTCGGCAGTCCCGCCGATCTCACCGACCAGCACGACGCCCTTGGTTACATGATCTTCTTCGAAGGCTTGCAGACAATCAATGAAGCTCGTGCCGCAAATCGGATCACCCCCGATGCCGATACAGGTGCTCTGGCCGATACCCTGCAAGGTTAATTGATGCACGACCTCATAAGTCAGCGTACCGGACCTGGAGACAACACCGATAGGACCTCCGGGTTTGTGGATCGGACCCGGCATAATGCCGATTTTTGTCTCGCCGGGTGTAATGATCCCCGGACAGTTCGGTCCGATCATACGCACCGATTTCGTTTGCAGATAATTTTTAACTTTCATCATATCCAAAACCGGTATTCCCTCAGTAATTACAACCACCAGACCAAGTCCCGCATCAGCGGCCTCCATAATTGCATCGGCGGCAAAAGCGGGGGGGACAAAAATCAAGCTGCAATTGGCACCGGTGTCGTCGACGGCATCTTTAACGGTATTAAATACCGGTACCTTATCCATTTTCTGACCGGCTTTGCCGGGGGTGACGCCGGCAACAACCCGGGTGCCGTAATCGATGCAATGCCGGGTGTGAAATTGTCCTTCTCTACCGGTGATTCCCTGAACCACCACCCGCGTGTCTTTATCTGCAAAGATGCTCATTCTGTATCTCACACTCTGAAGGTCAAAATTTTAATAACATTATTCGTTTTCGATTAGCGATTCATATTCGCATAAATCATTTTCAAAATTTAAGCTTGAACCATTGTGGCGATTTTTTGTGCAGCGTCTCTCAGATCGTTTGCGGTGATTAAATTCAGGCCGGAGTCGGCCAGAATTTTACGGCCTTCTTCCACATTGGTTCCTTCCATTCGCACGACCACCGGAACTTGGATTCCCGTCTTTTTGGCGGCTTCTACCACGCCTTTGGCCAAAACATCACAGCGTAAAATGCCACCAAAAATATTAATCAGGATGCCCTTTACATTTTTATCACTTAAAATGATTCGAAAGCCGTTTTCGACCATTTCGGCACTGGCACCGCCGCCCACGTCCAAAAAATTTGCCGGCTCTGCACCGGCCTGCTTGATAATATCCATGGTGGCCATCGCCAGCCCGGCCCCATTGACCATATTGCCAACATTGCCGTCCAGATTGATGTAGTTGAGGTCGAATTTGGAGGCTTCGACCTCAAGCGGGTCTTCCTCATCAAGATCGCGGTATTCCTGAATGTCAGGGTGCCGAAATAAGGCATTATCATCGAAATTCACTTTGGCATCCAGCGCCATCACCATTTCTTCGTTGGTAATGACCAGCGGATTGATTTCGACCAGCGAACAGTCATATTCAACAAACAGCCGGTAAAGATTTTGCAACAGCGCCACAAACGGTTTTATGACCGCCGGGCCTAAATTCAGCCCGAAGGCAACCGTGCGGCAATGATAGGACTGCATGCCCGACAGCGGATTGATCGGAACTTTAATAATTCGTTCCGGAGTCTTGGCCGCCACCGCTTCAATGTCCATGCCGCCGGCTTCACTGGCCATCACCACAATTTGAGCGGACGCACGGTCAGGAATAATGCTCAGATACAGCTCCTTTTCTATGTTCAAACCCTGTTCCACCAATACCTTCTTTACCAATCTGCCTTCCGGTCCGGTCTGATGCGTGACCAGTGTCATTCCGATAATTTCCCGAGCGATGTTTTGGACCTCGTCAGCCGACTGCGCAAGCTTAACTCCTCCGCCTTTACCGCGACCACCGGCGTGTATCTGGGCCTTCACAACCACCGGATAATTTGCTAATTTTTTAGCGATGGCGACGGCTTCATCTGGTTTGAACGCGACCCCGCCCTCTGGTACGGGGACACCATGCTTTTTAAACAATTCTTTGGCCTGATATTCGTGGATCTTCATGGTCGTAAGACTCCCTTTTCAGAAGACAGAAGTCAGAGAACAGATGTCAGATGAAAACCTGAGTCTATGGCCTCACTCGAC
>JASFGZ010000129.1:0-9763 GCA_050123495.1 Desulfobacterales bacterium | reverse complement strand
GCGATACGGATGAGCTCCTTAATTTGTTTTCGGATAAAATCGGGTTTCTGGTAGTGGTCAATAAACACGTCCCGCTGGGCAAAAGGCACCTGAAACAGACGCGCCGACGGTTTGCAAAGAGAATCAGATGTTGTGCGGCTGTCAATAAAATAGAGTCCGCGATGCTTCAGAACGGAAAAAATTTGATACATCTGGGTTGATTCTGCCGTTAATTTTGAGCCCATATGGTTGTTGATCCCCTGAGCGCGGGGCATTGTATTGAGGTTTTCCTCGAGCTGGTTGATCAGCTCATCAGGTGTCATTGAGCTTAGCAGTGTTCCGGGACCGGGGTTCACCTCCGGATATTCAACAGGTTCCATCGGCATATGCAGCATAATTTCCAAAGCCTTTAAACTCGCTAACTGCTTAATTTTATTTTGAAAAGGGCTATGAGGCAGAATGGAGAAGGTAAAATTTATATCAAGCTCCAAAAATTTTTCGGCCATTTTTTTATCATAACCCAAATCATCGATAATAAGTGCAACCCGGGGTAATTTTGCTGATGGCACCGGCTTGGGTCTGGGCATTGATTTCGGAATATTAATTTTTGCCAGTGGCTCACGGGCAGGCGTCTTTTCTTTAGGGAAGATTTCAAATGGCGGCTTTTTTTTTAGCGCCTTTTCCTTGGCTCGCGTCGATTTAGAGACAGACAAAGCAGGGGAGGACTTTTCAGGCGGCGCCAGATGATAGACGAGGAATCCAATTGCAACGACCACTGCGGCCAGAATTGCCAGTCCGGCAAACGCTTTAGCGAGGGCGTTTTTAAAAGAGGTCTTTTTGCGTTTTTTGGGGGAACGTCTCTTTTTTCGGGTTGATTTTCGTTTAGCCATTTATGCGCTATCAATCAGGGAGACATTGCCCGATCGGCCTTCGATCTGCAACCCATCTCTGGTGAGGTCGATCGTAGCGCAACAACGTGAAATCGCCGCCAAGCCCAAAACCATCTTTCAGGATGTCCGCTAAATTAAGCGGGTATTGAAATCCAGAGCTTCAATCCTAAAATCAATGGCCTACAGCTATTCTCGTAATGGAAGGGAAACGGACAACGGGCTCCCTGTATCAACTATTTAAACTCTTAAAAATGTCATAACTGTTAAGGATTTCAAGAGCACGCATGACCTGGTTGTCTGTTTGAAGTAGTTCAAGGCTCAGCGGGCCAACTCTGAAATCCATTTCCTGGGCTTCCGGTTTTGATTCTTTGTCTTCGGATTTTGGGTCCTCTTTTTTCCCGGGCTCGGCTTCAAGGTGATTTAGCAGGTCTTTTTCTTTTAACAGGCCTTCTTCCTGTAAATCCTCGGTATTCAGACGCTTGTGTTTTAAAACGATGTCCGGTTCGATTCCTTTGGCCTGAATCGAGCGGCCGCTGGGTGTGTAATATCGGGCAATGGTTAACTTAAGGCCGGAACCATCCCGCAAGGTTTCGACCGTTTGGACCGATCCCTTCCCAAATGAGGTTGTGCCCAAAATCAGGGCGCGATTTTGGTCCTGAAGGGCCCCTGCCACGATTTCCGAAGCACTGGCAGTGCCCCCGTTAATTAGCACAACCATCGGGTAATTGCGGTTCACCGAATCCACCGTGGCCATATACTCTTTGGTATTCTTTTTGCCTCGTCCCTTGATGGATAAAATTTTGCCTTCTTCCAGAAAAAGATCGCTCACCTTAATGGCCGCATTGAGTAATCCCCCACCATTGTTGCGTAAATCTAAAATGAGCCCTTTCACTGGAGCTCCGTCCGATTCTATTTTGCTTAGGGCCTCTTCGAGTTCCTGGGTGGTAGTGCTCGAAAATTGCGATAAGCGAATATAGCCGTAACCGGGTTTCAGATTGAGGGCCTTGACGCTAATAACGGGAATGACATCGCGTATCAGTTCAAAATCAATCGGTTTTTTAATACCCTCGCGCATGATCGAAACCAAAACCTTTGTGCCTTTAGGTCCCCGCATCATATTTACAGCCTCTCGTAAATCTTTGACCGGCTTGCCATCGACTTTGACGATTCGGTCCTGAGCCTTGATTCCAGCCCTATGGGCAGGAGTATCTTCGATAGGAGAGATCACGGTGACAAATCCATCTCTCATGGTGATATGGATTCCAATCCCGGTAAATTTTCCTTTGGTGTCTATTTGCAGATCTTCAAATGCCTCCGGTGGTAACAAAGAGGAGTGGGGATCTAAGCTCTGAACCATGCCCCGGATGGCATTCTGGATAAGTTCTTTTGACTCGACATCATCAACATATTCTTTTTCAATGAGCTGAATTACATCCGCAAAAATTTTCAGCCCTTCGTAGGTCTCATCACTTTTGGCGGCAATATCACCAAAAAAGCCTGCTCCGATCGTCCAAAAAACCACAGCGGCGACCATCACCATCCAAAGTTTCACGTTCTGGAATTTCTTTGAGTTCATTTAGTTACTCCTTATGGGGTACTACCCCAATTGAATTAAAACCAATTGGCGTTATCTGTTATTCGTTATTTGTTAGTCGTTTAAAAGGAATGACATCTAATTTTATATCTCACCCATTATCGGAATTTAAAATCAGGTTGCCATCGAAATTCTAATAACAATTAACCAATAACCATTAACACCGAATTGAGCGTTTAGCGCTCAATTCGGGTACTAGCTTGTTTCGAGCCATTGCATCGGGTCTAAAGGTTTGCCGTGGTGCCGGATCTCGAAATAAAGTTTGGGACCATTGATGGATCCGGTATCGCCGGCGGTTGCCATGACCTCACCGGCCACGACCGCATCTCCGGCTGTTTTGAAGGCTTCTTCAATATGGGCATACACGGTGTAGTAATTGTCCCCATGATCAATAATAATCATGTTGCCATATCCTTTAAACCAATCGGCATAAAGGATTTTACCCCTATAGACTGCTTGAATGGGTTCGCCTCTTTCGGTTTGAATTTCAATGCCGCTGCGAAAATTCAGAGTGTTAAACTGAGCATTTTTAAACTTACCGAAAAGACTTATTATTTTACCTTTAACCGGCATTTTAAGCAAGCCTTTATATGCCCGAAACGGTTCACGCGCAGAATATTCATTCGGGGTACTTGCGGACAATTGGGTGCTTAAATTATTTATTTTGCGATCCAGATTTCGGGCGGCTTCTTTTAAGGACTCAATGGCGAGCAGCTGGACAGATTTTTCTTTGCGCACCCGGGCTAGCAATGAAGTGCGGTTTGCGCGTTCATTTGCCATCCGCTCGATTTGCTTCTGGTACTCGGCGGCCCGCTGCCGCTTCGCATCCCGATAGCTTTCCAGTTGAGATTGCACCTTTTTCAGACTCGACTGATTGTCGATAAGCGCTCGCATAACTTTTTGGTCATAGGTCAGGATGCGCTCAATTGCTGTTTTGCGCTGCAACAATTCGTGCAGGCTCTCGGCCGAAGCCAGTATATGGAATTTACCCAGCCAGTTCAATTTGTATAAGGCTACCATGCGGCTGGCGACGTATTGCTCACTGGCCTTTATCTGTTGCTTCAGACCTTCGGACGCCATGGTTGTTTCGGTTATCTTTTTCTCGATCCGGGTAATTTCCCGTCCAAGGGCGTAAATCCTTTTTCTAGATTGATTTAATATCAAATCAACCTGATTTAACCTGTGAATAATATCGGCTTCCCTGTGAGCGAAATTTTGAATTTTTACCTTGCCCTTCTCAATTTCCCGATCGATGTCTTTGGCCCTTTTTTTGATTGCTTCAATTTGGGAAGGCTGGTCCTGGGCCCTTAGAATTAGACCGGCTGGAAAAATCAAAAGACAGCCGACCATCATGCCTAAAATCCGAAATCTCCTGTTTTTTTTGCAAAATTTCATTTTAACGCTCTAAAACCCGGCGTTCTTGCGAAATTAAATCTTCGTTTCTTTTAACAAAACCCCAAAAATTAATCACGAAAATACGAAATAGATGAAACACGAAATATTATCATCTATTTTTTTCATGTTTTCAATCTTTCGTGCTTTTGTGATAAAGATTTTTTTGGCTACATTCGGTTTTGTTAGCCTTTTAAAAATTGTTTGAGAGAAAGGTAAGACCCCAACCACCCCACCAGCATACTGGTTAAAACGATGGCGCCTGAAATAAGGGGGGAAAGAAACTGGATGCTAAAAAGGCCGGAAAAAAATCCCTGCTCTATATTGGATGCCATAAACAAAAAGGCCACAAACAAAACGGTTAGGCCGATGGCGGCACCCAGCGCCCCCTGTAGCAGGCCCTGAATGTAAAAGGGAATCTTGATAAAGCGTTCCGCTGCACCGACCAGCCGCATAATCTCTATTTCGTCCCGCCGGGAATAGATGACCAGGCGAATGGTATTGGCCATGATAAACACAGCGGCCATAAAAAAAATTGTGCACATGGCATATCCGGTGAATGTGAACAGATCAAAGATTTGGGTGAAGCGTCCCAGCCATTGCTGCCCATATTCAATTTCTTCTACTGCATCTATAGATTCAATTTGGGCGGCCAAAAACTCAACCTTTTTCCAGCTATGGGCTGCAGGGCTCATTCGAATTTCAAACGCGTCGGGCAGCGGATTTTTGACAAGATTGTCAAACAGCGAGGCCTGTCTTTTCATCTGTGCTTTCAGGTGCTTCAATGCGTCTTCTTTTGAAATGAATTTTACGCTTTCAACACCGGACAGGGTTTGAATTTGGCGTCTCAGGTCCAGCATTTCGGATCTGGGGATGTCCGCCTTCAGATAGGCCATAACCCGCAGCCCTTTTTTCCAGAAATTCAAGATTTCATTGGTGTTGATAAAGAAAAGAATAAACGCACTGACAATCAGAATGGATAACGAAATCGTCAAAAGGGTAACGAAATTTAGAAGCCGGTTGTTGCGAAAATCTTCAATGGCCCGTTTAAAAAATAGAATTGCCATAATCCTTTTCAATGAACGACGATGCGTCCAATCGTCCCTCTTTTAAGTACAAAACATGTCCGCCGGTTTTGCGGATCAGATCTTTGTCATGGGTTGCAATGATAACCGTCGTTCCGCGTATGTGAACCCCTCTTAACAGATCCATAACGATGCCGGCGGAATCATCATCCAGGCTGCCGGTGGGCTCGTCAGCCAGAATGATTTTGGGATCACCGACAATTGCCCGAGCGACCGCTACCCGCTGCTGTTCCCCGCCGGATAAGCTCAGCGGGAGGGCAGTTTGTCGATCTTCCATACCAACCAATCGAAGCACACTCCTGACTTTTTTTTGGATCAGGCGTCTTTTTTTGCCGGCGGCTTCTAGGACCAGCGATACATTATCGAATACACTTCGGGTCGCAATGAGTTTGTAATCCTGAAAGATAATGCCGAATTTTCTTCTCAGAAACGGGACGCGTTTGCGGGGAATTCGGGAAAGGTTCATACCGTCGATCAAGACCTGACCTTCGGTGACCGCTTCGGCCAAATATAAGAGCTTCAGCAGGGTTGTCTTGCCCGCCCCGCTGGGCCCGGTGATAAATACAAATTCATTTTTTAAAATATCAAGGGTGATGTCGATCAGGGCTTTCTGGGTACCGTAATTATGATGAACATGGAACATCCGGATTACAGAGCTTTTGTCGTCTGCGTCAATCATTCCATCACTTCCTGGCCCATTGTACGGTACAGGGTGGCTTTTGAAATCTTAAAATCGTATAAGGCGTTGAAGTAATTGGTCAGCGTATCCGATAGGAGGGTTTGGGCATCCAGGACGTCGGTGGTGGTCGCGACTTGCTCTTTGAAGCGTTCCTGATTGATGCGAAAGTTTTCTTTAGCCTGCTCGATTGCTTTTTCGACCGTGATAATATTTTTTTCGCTCTCTTTGGTCCTCAGAAATGCCGTCTTTACCTCCAGATCGATATTGTCATGGATTTCCGATCGGCGATACTGGGCCTGGGAAAGCCGATGCAGCTTTTCTCTTATTCCAAATGTAGTGCGGCCCCATTCCCAGAAATCCCACTCGGCAGTCGCCTGTATATCCCAGCTAACGGCATCGCTGATGCCTTCCCCGCCGTCAACATCATAATCGTCGCCGATGCGGGTATATTTTCCCGTTAGATTAATTGAGGGGTAGTAATCCTTTTTGGCAAGCCTTACCTCTTTTTCAGCGATATCCACTTCTAAGTCGGCAACTGTAATTTCAAGCCGATTTTCTCTGGCCGCAGACAAACAGTATTCGATATCATGTTCGAACGGCGCATAGTCGAGGATCTCCTGTATTGCCACCGGTGCATTGACCCTGCGGCGCAGAACGATGTTAAATTTAGATTTAGCGATTTCCAGATTGTTCTTAGCGACAATAAAATCCTGCCTGGCATTGGCCAACGATGCCTGGGCCTCGAGCAGATCGTTTAGCGGGGACATCCCGACTTCATAAAAGTTTTCAGCCACATCTTTTTGGGCCGCTATCTGAGTAACCCTCTGCTCAGAAACCCCCAAGAGTTTTTGCGCTTTTAACACCGAGTAGTAGGCATTCTTGGCATCCAGAATTACGTCCTGGCGTACGACTTTTTCGCTAAATTCGGCAACGTCGAGACCCAGATCAGCAATCTTGTACTGGTTAATCAGCGAAAATCCCCTGAAGACCGGCTGGGTAAACGACGTCACAAAGGTATATTCATCCTCAGGGCGCACAATAAATTCTGGCTGCGGACCCAGACCGGTGAGTTCCTGGGTCAGTGCTTTGTTACGATGCAGATAGTCGTAGGAAGTACTGAGGGTGGGAAGAAACTCGGTTATGCGCGACTTTTTGATTTCCTGGGCCGCCCTGATTTCTTCCTGGGATCGCTTGAGGCCCAGGTTGGCTTCGAGCGCTGCATCGATGGTTTCTTTTAGGGAAAGCGCTTTGGTCGCATCATCAGCGGATGACGCAACCGCAAACAGCGCAAGACTCCCGATCGCCAGACAGAAAAACAGATTCCGAAGAGATAGGTTTAACATCATAAAGCCTTTGACCCATTTTTATTTTACTGATAAATACCCTTTGAGTTCAAGGAGTGCCTTTGTGGGTTTTCCTTGCTTAAAGCCTCCACTGAATCCCATTGACAGGCTTCTTCCTTTTCGGTGGAGGCTTTTTTATATCGAAACAGGCTCTTAAAATCAATCTTTTCTTGGCAAGCGAACACAATCGAATATGCAGATTCGGGCAACGAAATCTCCGAATATTAAAAAAAACAAATCAATCACGAAAACACGAAACAATGGAAGCACGAAAAAACAACAAAGCGATTGATATTTCTTGCTGAATTGCATTTCGTGTTTTTATATTTTCGTGCTTTCGTGTTATAAATCTTTTAAAGTTCTTCATTTTGCTCAAGGCTTAATTTTTTGTAACCTCAACATTCTGATAATAGGACAGCCGAAATGAAAGCTGAACTTATCGATTTGCTGTGTCGAAAGTCTTTTAAATTTAGTGAAGAGCCGATCTATAAACTGGTCTCGGGCCGTATGAGCCAGTTTTATGTGAACTGCAAGCCGGTTACCCTTAGCGCACGGGGCATATTTTTGGCGGGACACCTGATATTTGAAGCGATCCGAGACGAAGATGTAACCGGAGTCGGCGGGCTAACATTCGGCGCCGATCCACTGGCCGTCGCCGCCGCTTTTGCCTCCGAATTAGGCGGAAATCCCCTCAATGCTTTTTCCATTCGTAAAACCCGCAAGGACCACGGGATTGTTCGCTGGATCGAGGGCGATATTCAGCCGGGTGAGCGGGTGGCGATTATCGATGATGTGGCCACCACCGGCGGTTCCACTATTAAAGCCATCGAGCGGGCGCGGTCGGAGGGACTGGATGTTATCAAGGCCGTGATCCTGGTTGATCGCCAGGAAGGGGGGGTTGATAATATCCGAAAACACGTATCGAATGTGTCCAGTATTGTCACCCGCGATGAATTGGTTCGGCACTGGAAGTCTATTCGAGGCGATTAACGAAAAAGACTGTTAAAACACTGGCGCTTTCAAGTCTGCATCGCGGTCCGTTGTTTGTTGTCAGTAGTTGGTTGAAAAATAAGTGAGTGGAATGGGGCTACCAAAAAATTGAGTCAGGGGATGCAGCGGACAACTCACGACCGACGACCGACAATATAAGTGGCACACGCATCGTCGGATTCCCAGGCAGTAACCCGGCTGACCCGGGCGGATGTATTATCTATTTTGGTTTGAAGCTCCCTGGCTACAAAATAGGCAATGTTTTCCGAGGAGGGATTTCCATCAGAGAAATAATCCAGCTCGTTTAAAAACTTGTGATCCAATTTCTTCATAACTTCGGCCAGATGCGCTTTGATCTCCCCGAAGTCCACCAGGACGCCCGCTTTATTTAGTTTTTCTCCGGTCACATAGACTTCGATTCTCCAGTTGTGACCGTGCATATTTTCACATTTGGAACCCACGATCGTCAGTTGATGGGCGGCTGCAAAACGCGTGACAACTTTTAATTCATACATATCATTAACCATAAAATCCGAAATACAAAGTCCGAAATCCGAAACAATCTCTAAATCCTAAATTCAAATTTTCAAAATCTTTGAATTCTGTCATTTGATATTTGAATTTGTTTAGAGCTTCGATATTCGATTTTCGAATTTACAGAATCAGGTGAGGTGCAATCAAAGTTCTATTTCCAAATATATTAGGTAATACAAAAAACAATCATTTTTTGGAAATTAGCTGGCTGTTTCGCTGGCATCCCCCAAAAGAATATTCTTTATTTTAGTCGACAGCTTTTTTGATTCGAGCTTTGCAAATTCGCGCAGGAGGGCTTCCTGTTTTTTTGTGAGATGGGTTGGTGTTTTAATTGCAATCTGGATAATCTGATCACCCCGACCGGGACCTCTTAACGAGGGGATGCCTTCACCATGAAAATAGAAAATATCTCCGGGCTGGGTCCCTTTAGGAATTTCGAGGGTTTTTTTGCCGTTTAAGGTCGGCACGCTGATTCTGTCACCCAAGGTGGCTTGAACAAATGAAATTGGAATCTCACAAATAATATCCATATCCCGGCGCTTGAAAAACTCATGGGGCTCAGTATGGATGAAAACATAAAGATCGCCCGGAGGTCCCCCAAAGCCGCCCGGCTCGCCTTCACCGGTCAGACGCAGTCGGGAGCCGTGATCGACACCGGCCGGAATCTTGACCGCCACTTTCTTAGCAGCCATTACCTGGCCCGTTCCGCGGCATTTCGGGCAGGGGTGCGCAATGATCTGGCCGTTGCCGCGGCATGTGGGGCAGGTGGTGCGGACGGTAAAAAATCCCTGGCTTCGGGAAACTTGTCCTGCGCCACCGCAGTGCCGGCAGGTTTCGGGCTGAGTGTCGGCTTCGCATCCGTTGCCGCCGCATTCGTTACAGATTTGTTTTTTTTCGATCTCGATTTCGGTTTCGGTTCCAAAAACCGCTTCCATGAAATTCAGGCTCAGATCATATCGAAGATCGGCTCCGGGCATTGCGCGGCTTCTCGAGCGCCGCCGAGACGTGAAACCGAAAAAATCCTCAAAAATATCTCCAAAGCTGGAAAAAATATCTTCAAAGCCGCCAAATCCATGAAAGCCGGTGTTTTCGAGTCCGGCATGACCGTATTGATCATAAAGGGCGCGTTTTTGCGGATCACGCAGGACCTCGTAAGCCTCAGCAGCTTCTTTAAATTTTTCTTCAGCTGTTTTGTCGTCTGGATTTCTGTCCGGATGGTATTTTAAGGCAAGTTTGCGGTAAGCTGCTTTTAATTCGTCGTCGCTGGCATTCCGGCC
>JASFGZ010000128.1:0-9770 GCA_050123495.1 Desulfobacterales bacterium | reverse complement strand
TTCGTTGATCTGCAACCAGGCACCCATTAGGATCAAGGCCGGTGAAAGAAATAGTTAACCATGTTACTTTTTCTTTGCGGCCCCTGGTCCCGTTAGCGGAC
Source organism: Desulfobacterales bacterium (assembly GCA_050123495.1). Classification (GTDB taxonomy): domain Bacteria; phylum Desulfobacterota; class Desulfobacteria; order Desulfobacterales; family JAHEIW01; genus JAHEIW01. The sequence goes on along the minus strand of JASFGZ010000128.1, from coordinate 9,669 downwards.
CCCAGAAAAACATCGGTACCCTGTCATGTCCAATGCTTTAAAATCACACAAATTGGGCTCCTTGCGGACCAGCCTCGGTGGGCTCATGACAGAGGCAGATCAAACAAAAAGGCAATCCGCCTGGATTTATCTGTTTGGCAATGCAACGATGTGCCAATCACGACAAAAGGATTTTCGCCAGCCTAAGCCCTGGATCACCGTTGCAGTGCCAAACTAATGCAAAATCAACTCTTCGTTAAATGCCACCTGATCTCGCATAATATAGTAACAAACTCGAGCCAGCTTATTACTCAAGGCTCTGGCGGCAACGATCGTGTTCGTCTGTACCGCCTTTCGGTCATAGTAGCTTCGAAATCTTTGGTTGTGTCTGCACGCCATTTGGGCAGCTTCTGAAAATGCCCAGCTGAGATACCGATTGCCGTTTTTACGGTTACCGCTGCCCTTGGACTTGCCATCGGATAGTCGTTGCGTCGGTGCACAGCGACAATAGGAGGTAAAGTTGCCAACTTTGGCAAAACGTCCAATATCGCCGACTTCCAGCATAATGGTCATGGCCAGAATATTGCCGATACCCGGAACTGTCAGCAGACCATTAAACGCTTTGCTTAGCTTTAATTTGTTTTTAATGACTTTTTCCAACCTATGGATCTGTTGTTTTAAAAATGAAATGCTGTCCAAATTGGCCTGGGCAGATAATACCAGATGATCTTCTCTTAACAACTGCTGTAAATCTGCACTCGTAAACGTACGTAGCTGATTGGAGCTGATCCTTTGGCCGCTGCAGCGTGTAATTAAGGATTGCAAGCTTAGAATATGAGCAGTTTTATGTTTTACCAAAAACATTCGCTTGCGTGCCAAGTCGCGCACCGGACGATCTTGTTTCGGATAAATATAACCCTCGGGTAAAATGCCTAAGATCAGCAACTGGGCTAAAAAAAACGCATCGTGCTGATCGTCACTGTGCTTTAATCCCTCGTATTGCTTGATCGCCGAAGGATTGGCCAGGTGAACACAGCCATAGCCGGCATCCATCAGTCCGTCGACCAGCCAGTACCAGTTAAAGGTGGACTCAACCACAAGCCCTTTGAGTTGATCCCTAAAGGGTTACAATGTCTCCAAAATAAGATCAAGATTGTTGGAGATTCTCTTTTTAAAGACGCGTTTGAAATCGGTGTCTAAGATCCCAATGTAGGTATTTGTTGAATGAAGATCTAAACCAGAATATAGTTGCATTCGGCACCTCCTTTTGTTTGGGGGTTATTATTGCGCTTAACCCGCCTATAACAAATCGCAAAACCTTTTGCGATGGGAGGTGCCTTTTAGATGATTATCACGATATCTCTAGTTTTAGGCAAGCCGAAATTTGTTAGATTAGCTGATGAAATTCAGAATAAATAGATTTTTCTCAAAGATATCGTTAAGTGTATTTTCGATTATTATTTTTCTCCATGGGGTTATTAGGGGCTTTACATCTCGAACTGGGTTTGCCGTATTGTGCACACAAATAAAAAGGGATTACCTGATCAAGGTAATCCCGTTAATTGTTATGGATGATTGAGGAAGTACAGCACGAATTGGGTTAATTCAGCGCGTCGTCCTTCCAATACTTGGTACCTTTAATTGTGGCTTGGAGTGCTAATCCACTCTCGGTTAGCTGATAAATAGTGATATTATCCAATAGAATTTCCCCGCCTACAGCTCCACCCATGTCACTGGCTTTAGCTGCAGCATCTGCATGACCGCCAAATTCCCACCCGCTTTCAATGAACTTATTCATCGTATTATGATCATGGAAGATGAAAATAGCACGAAAATCTTTGAGCCCCAGCCCTAAACCAACACCAACCTCACCCATTTTCATGAAAGTGTGTTTGCCGGTTTTATTATTCTTAATCACCCCGTGGCCGCCTCCGAAACTAGCGAATATGATATTGATATTGGCATCGCTGAAAACTGCGTAACCTGATGCTTTTGCAATTTGGGATCTTGCCTGCGGTTTAACTCTATAAAGCTTCGCTAGCGTGGCTTTTTTCATATCAAGAATTGCATCTCGTTTATCCTGAGGTGTTATGCCTTTGGTCGTCGCACAACCCCATAAAAGAATGCCTAAAGATAGAGCGCATAATCCGATTTTACATATTTTCATGATTTTTTCCTTCTTCATCAATGATAAAAAGTTAAGCGTTTCTATGACCATGCTCATAGTTAACAGGATTGACCAAGCCTATTATCGGCAATACAAGCGGAATCCTTTAGTTCTTCACCTGCCATGCGTTTGAAAGATTTATTTCGATGCTTGCTACCCAAGACCCCGAATATCAGTATTTCAGGTATCAACCGACAGTAGGTGCTGAATTTCAAGCGAATAATGTATGGCGCGATCCGCAGGATGCAAAAACTTTCATTCCGGAAATAATCGCGGACTTCGTTAAATGAAATTTTTTCTTTTTCCTGTAAACCTTCTTCGAAGCGCATACGTCTAATTTGATAAAATCCGGTGTGAATGTGAGAACCACTTCGAAAGAGGAGGGGAAAAATGAAAAAACTTCTCTTGGCGGTTTTTTTAGCAATTACAATGCTTTTTACCAGCCTCCCTGAAGGATATGCAGGAAAAACAAGCGTTTTTGTCAGCGCTCACTATAAGACAGGACATGGGCATGGGTGGAGACATCCTGGATGGTGGGGACATCGCAGCGGGTGGCGGCATCACCACCGGGGGCCGCATTTTTACTGGAGAGGCTCGTTTGTGATACCATGGCACCCGTACGGCTATCATCCACCCCCACCGGTAATCATCCAGCAGCAGCCTCCGGTGTATGTACAGCCGGAGCAACCGGAGGAAAATTACTGGTACTACTGTCCGGATCCGCAAGGTTACTATCCGTACATCCGAAACTGCGAGAGTGGATGGATGAAGGTCGTACCGGATGTTACTCCGCCCAATCCATAAAGGAGGGCACTGCAGCATGAAATTGAAACGAAGTCTTGTATTATGTCTCGCTGCGGTAGTGCTGGGCGGCTGTGCGACGATACCAGCAGGTCCAAGTGTCATGGTGCTGCCGGAGCCGGGCAAATCGTTTGAGGCATTCCAGTCCGATGACGCGGTCTGCCGGCAATGGGCGATGCAGCAGATTCAAGTGCCACCGAATGAAATCGTCAATAAGAACCTTGCCAGTGGTGCGGCAATGGGGACTGTTATGGGCGCCGGGCTGGGCGCTGCAATCGGCGCTGCCTCCGGCAAACCCGTTACCGGAGCTGCGATCGGTGCCGGCAGCGGCCTTGTCACCGGCACTGCCGTAACAAGCGGTCCGGCTCACGCAGCCGGGTCGGAAGCACAGCGACGATATGACAATGCCTATCAGCAATGCATGTATGCGAAAGGCAATCAGATCCCCGGATTTGCAGTCGCCCCACCTAAGGGGACGCGCCGGATACCCCCTCCACCGCCTCCAGGTTACACCCAGAGTCCCCCTGCTTCAAGCCGTACCGGAAACACGCCTTTTATTCCCCCGCCATAACAAAGCACGAGTATACGACCTCGTTCCGGGACGATTTCTCGGAAAACAATAGGGCCAGGACTTCCCTTGTAATAGAAAAGATTTCTATATCTACAAAATCCCCAAATTTCTTATGGCGTCAGCATATCCAAAATATTTTGCGCTTCTTCGAATTTCACCATCAGGCACGGCATCGATTAAAAATAAAAACTCAAAAAAGTGTGTATAACTCTTGGCTGATCTGCAAATCCATTAGCCACAAACGAGGAATGTTTTTCTCCTCGGGACTTCTGAAACAGTCCTTACCGATTATGGATGAATAGGGTTTATATGCAAACCTATGCTGTCAAGCTCAGACCTGCTGAGCTCACCTGAGGTGCACCTCTAAATATTAAAGATATTACCGCATTTACCGGATTGCCACCGGCCAATGCAGTGATTATCTTTAAGCCCATTATCGGCACGTTTGAAAAATAATAACCGCTAATAACTTTTCATAAGAAATGCGGGGGTCTGCAAAGATTCCCCTACTGTTTAACAAGGAGATTAACGATGACAATTCCAACCGAGAACGTCGGATCCCTCCCAAGGTCCTTAAAGCTTCAGGCTGCGATAGCCGACTATGACGCCGGAAAGATCCGTAAAGAAGAGCTGGAGCGTGAACAGGATGCCGCCTGTCGCGATTCTATTGAGCGTATGGAAGCCACAGGGTCGCCGATTGTTACAGACGGTGAGCAACGTGCATCAAGCTTTGCCACTTATCCTATCGCAGATACTTTGGCAGGAACCGGTCTTGCCGAGAATCTCGCTCCGGATGGTCAGTATTTTGCAATTTTTACGGACGGGCATCACCGACAACTTCCCCGCCTCACCGGCGGCCCCTTTCGATATAAGACTTACGCGGCCGATTACCTTGAGAAATCAATAAAATTCGCCACAAAGCCAATGAAGCAGGCCGTGATCGCACCCTCCATGCTCTCCTTACTTTATCCCTTAGATGGAGAGGTGACCGATTATTCCCGTGACAAATTTTTGGAGGACTTGTGCAACGAGTGTGAGAAAGATATACGTAACTGCTTTAAAGCCGGAGCTGTGAGAGTCTCAATTGATTTCACCGAAGGGCGCTTAGCGTGCAGGAATGACCCAAGAAACCCATGGACGGGACGTAAGATGCTCGAACATTTCATCGAGTTGAATAACCGCGTTATCAATCGATTTTCAGCTGAAGAGCGGAAAAATATCGGTATACACACTTGTCCTGGAGGCGACTGTGATTCGACCCATAGCGCCGATGTGGAATACGCTGAGCTTCTCCCGAGCCTGTTCAAGATGAATGCCGGGTATTTCTTGATTCAAGTGGCAAGTGAAAAAGACAAAGAGCGTGTCTACCAGTTGTGCGGTAAGTACAGCAGGCCCGAAGCGAACGGTGTTCCACAGATATGCTTTATCGGTGTAATCGACCCACTCAATCCAACGGTCGAAACGCCAGAGCAGGTGTGCGACGATTTGGTATTGGCCTCCAGGTATATCCCTGTAAAACGTCTCGGCTCCACAGACGACTGTGGCTTTTCACCTTTTAGCACTGACATGAAACCAAAACATGGCTCACCGGATGTTGCTCGGCAAATCGCGTTCAAAAAGATCGCTGCGCGCGTGAAAGGAACGAAGATGGCCTCAGAGAAGCTTGGTGTTGCATGAGGGTATTGTTAAATTCGTCCAGTTGCATGTGAATCACTGAAAAAATTGCTATACCCCTTTCATATTTGCAACCCCCAGGTTTGATATTTCCCATTTCAACGCTTTTTTCGAGATTGTATATTAAGCATACGTATTATTAAAATCCTCTCAATTTTACATTCCGGCTATACCGGTGCAATATCAGAAGGCCGAAATTTTTCAGGTGGGCAAAATAAATATAAAAAATCAGGAAATAATAGATAACGGGGGCAATGCTAAAATTGCATTGCCCGTTCATTTTTATGCATACAGGTTTTCAATCCATCTCATCGCTTTTACGTCAGTTACCTTTCCTTGGATATATTCTCTTAATCGGTCTGCGATTTTCTGGGGAATGTAAACGATTTCTGATTCCAAGCCCTTTTAGGCGCCGCCAGGGTGATCATGCGGTCCTTAACATCAACAGGTCTGATTTTTAGAACCTCACCGATACGCATCCCACCTTTAGCCATCAACTCCATCATGATCCGGTTGCGTTTGATGGTTTGCGTGTTGCCTTCGGTGAGTCGGGTTAAAAAGGACAGGATCTCATCCGCAGCGATGGAAACCAGATCTCTGTCACCAAATTCGTCGTTGAAGCGGTAAAACAAAAGTTCATAGTTTTTTATTTTCATAAATTTTTAGATTTGAATTTGAAACCTTCAAGATAGACTGTTGCAAATCTTTAAAGTATTAATTATGAATCATACGGTTTTAGTTTTCACAGATCATAAAAAAGTCTCGCTCAAGTAAGAATTTCATTACCCTGTTAATAAGTAAGTTTCCCAGAGAGGTTCCCAACATGGCATTTGATATAACGATTAAGATCGGCGGAGAGGCCGGTCAAGGTATTCAAACAGTCGGCAGTATTTTATCCTGGGTTTGTCAACGAGCCGGTTTAAAAGTCATAGCCGTCAATGATTTTGAATCCCGCATTCGCGGCGGTCACAGCTTCATTCAAATTAGAATCAGTGATCAACCCTTTAATGCGCCACATCATGAGATCGACATATTGGTTGCCATGAATCAAATGACCTATACCCTTCACAAAGATGAAGTGGTATCCGGCGGCATCATCCTAATCGAAGACAAAGCCGATATTGCGGATGACAAACTGACACACGTACCGTTTAAAAAATTAGCTCAAGAAGCAGGCGGAGAGATTACGTCAAATACCGTGGCGGCCGGGGTATGTTTGGCGTTATTGGGAGCGCCAAGCCAGTTAATTGACGACGTCCTGACGCAACGCTTTACGACCAAGTCCGAAGAAATTTTAAACATGAATCTAAAAGCAGCCCAGCTGGGTTATCAGTTCGCTGAAAAGGCTGCTTTTGAAGGAATTTTTGAAGGCGTTGCCGGCCAATCCCCGGGAATACTGCTGGAAGGCTCCGAGGCATTTGCTCTGGGGGCTTTGTCGGCGGATTGTCGTTTCGGGGCTTTTTACCCCATGAGCCCGGCCACCAGTATCATGGGTCATCTATCTGAGCATGTTGATCAATTTCCTTTGGTGATAGAGCAAGCAGAAGATGAGATTGCCGCAATAAACATGGTTGTCGGCGCAGCCTTCGCCGGGGTAAGGGCGATGACCGCCACCTCGGGCGGTGGTTTTAGCCTGATGGCTGAAGCCCTGGGACTCGCTGCAATTACCGAAACCCCCATTGTCATCATTAATGCCCAACGGCCAGGTCCGTCCACGGGCTTGCCGACGAGGACAGCGCAAGCGGATTTGCTTTTTGTTATTCATGCTTCGCAAGATGAATTTCCCCGTTTTGTATTTGCGCCGCGAAACGTTTACGAAGCATACGCGACCACCGCCCGCGCATTTCATCTGGCCGATAAATATCAGGTGCCGGCGATCGTTCTGGCGGATCAATTTCTTTGTGACTCCTGGTTCGTCATAGAAGGCTCTTTGGAAATACCATCGGCTGTAAATTTATTTCATGCCACCGATGCTGATCTGGAAGATCCATCCACTTACAGACGATTTAGCGTGACGAAATCAGGCGTGTCGCCCCGCGCACTGCCATGCCGCGGCGAGGCACTCGTCATGGTTTGTAGCGATGAACATTCTGAAGACGGCCACATGACCGAAGACCGGTTTGAGCGGATAAAAATGGTTGATAAGCGCAATTCCAAGCTAAAGGATATGCTCAATGAAATGCAGGCCCCTGATATTTATTTCGGCGATAGCGATATTCTTCTGGTCGGTTGGGGATCGACGCAAGGCGCCATTGAAGAAGCAGTTGACATCCTCAGAGCTGATGGGAACGATGTGGGTTCTTTGAGCTTTGCGGATATGTGGCCATTTCCAATTCAACTCGCCAGCGAAGCGCTTCAAAAGGCGCAGGCTTTTTTTATGGTAGAGCAAAATAGTGGCGCACAGTTGGGTCAGCTCATCCGGATGCAAAGCGGCCTTCATCCTGCCGGGGCCGTTCTAAAATATGACGGTCGACCCTTTTTCCCAATTGAAATTGTAAAAGAAATCCAACAACACTTGAGGTGAACCCATGGTCAGTATCAAAGACTACGAATCAGATTATGCCAACCAGTGGTGCCCCGGTTGTGGCAATTTTGGTATCCTGAAAGCCATGCAGGAAGCACTGGTTAAATTAAAATTTTTGCCGCATCAAATTTTGATTGTCTCCGGAATCGGGCAAGCTGCCAAAACGCCTCATTTTTTGAAGTGCAACTTTTTTCATGCCTTGCATGGACGCGCTCTGCCCCTGGCCACAGGCGCGAAAATCGCCAATCATGAATTGACCATAATTGTGAACACCGGCGATGGGGATTGTTATGCCGAAGGGGGCAATCATTTGATGCATGCCATTCGCCGCAACGTCGACCTTACCGTACTGGTTCACAACAATAGAGTTTATGGCCTGACGAAAGGGCAAGCATCGCCAACCGCTGAGATCGGCATGGTGACGAAGATGCAGCAAAGCGGTGTAAAAAATATCCCTCTAAATCCGATGTTATTGGCCCTTTCTTTGGGAGCAAGCTTTGTCGCCCGGGGTTTTTCGGGGGATAATCAACATTTGAGTGAATTGATCCAAGCGGGCATCAAACACAAGGGGTTCAGTATCATTGATATCCTTCAGCCCTGTGTTTCATTTAATCCAAAAGATACTTACCAGTGGTACAAGCAGCGGGTTGATGTCCTTGACGGTAGTCCGCAAGATCCGAGTGATTATGAGAAAGCGCTGATATTTGCCTCACGGGATGAAGACAAGATTCCCATCGGAATATTTTTTCAAAAACAAAAGCCGACCCTTACCGATCAAATTACCGCTCTCTCTGATAAACCCCTTATATCGAGGGAATTTAATCCTGAACGATTGAAAAGTGTGTTGGGTAGCTGATAGAAACCAGAAAGCAAAATGAACCCAATTGCGGCTCGATCACAAATTTCGGCCTCACCTAATCCGTACCTCCTTTTCAATTTTGCGGATCAAGGTGTCAAACCTTGAATAGTGAATAAGCATTGACACCTATAATTTAATTGGATACGTATCTTCCATGGGCAGAGCATGGCGGATAGAATACGAGGGAGCGCTTTATCACATATTATCCCGGGGCAATGAGCAGGGCGATATTTTTTATGACAATAACGATCGGAGGCGATTTTTAGACACTATCGGAGAATTGTCTGAGCGATTTGCAGTGGATATCTTTGCCTATGTCTTGATGGACAACCACTATCACCTGCTGCTAAAAACGATGCGCGCCAATTTGTCCAAAGCTATGCAATGGTTTGGCACCGCATACACGCGACGGTTTAATAACCGTCATGTTAGAAGTGGACATTTATTTCAGGGCCGATATAAAAGTATCCTCATAGAAAATGACGCATATTTAATGCAGCTTTCCTGCTACATTCATCGAAATCCTTTAAGAGCAGGCATTGTTAAACGACTCTCTGATTACCGGTGGAGCAGCTATTTGGCATATGGTTATGGAAAACCTGCACCGGATTGGTTGTCAACGCAATTGATTCTATCCCAATTCAAGCATGAAGATGAGCATAAGCGGTACCGCGAGAAAGTTCAGAAATATTCAAAAGAAGAAAGACAATTGTGGGAAGATTTTCGGCATGGTTTGTTTTTAGGCTCTAAAAGATTTGTCACCCGACTTCGCCAACAACATATGCCGGAAAAAGCTGATAAAGAGATATCCGCACATCGCCAATCTGCAGCAAGTTTGGACCCAGGCAAAATCTCAGACAGGGCCGCACAACTGCTTGGCTGTAATCTCGAAGAATTAAAAAAATTCTCGAGAGTTTCTGGGTCCCAGAAAGAAAAAAGAGACATCATCATTTACTTAATCTGGCAGACAGGTTTGCTAACCAACGAAAAGATCGGCGCTATTTTTGATTTGACGTACTCATCGGTCAGCCACAGTGTGAAGGCGGTACGGTCAAGAATGACAAAAGAGCACAATTTTAGAAATTATTTAGAGG
>JASFGZ010000127.1:0-9773 GCA_050123495.1 Desulfobacterales bacterium | reverse complement strand
TTTATTGATATTGCCATGATGGGAACGCATCCCGGCCGGATGATGGAAGAAGCCACCATTGGAGATAATTGCAGCCTTATCGGCAAAAAAGAAGATTTGAAGCGAATGAAAGCGGTTCTGTGAATTGACAAACAAATCGGTTTTCGTTAGCATCGGTTTGTTTTTTCCGGCATTTGATCGAATTAAAGATAAGGCGCAATTCTTCGATTAGATGCATGCGAGACGCCCGACCCGAATGCAAAAATCCAGGGCAACACCGTTAGGGTAATGAAAAGGACCGAAAAAAAATCCCATCTAAGATCAACGCTGGCAGAACACCCGGCAGCAGAAGAATTGCGCACAGGTGAGAAACGTTTTCGAACCGTCTTCGAGGCCGCACCGCTTGGCATCGTGATTGCCGACGCCAGCGGATATTTTTTAGAGGCCAACGATGCATTTTTTCGGCTGCTCGGCTACAACCCAAACGAAATAAAAAAATTAACATTTGTGGACATCACCCATCCGGATGATCGCGAGGGGACCAGAAAACTGAGCCGCAAAGCCCGAGACGGCAAGATAAATTCTTATCAAACCGAAAAGCGCTATCTGAAAAAAAATGGGGATTACCTGTGGGGAATCGCGCGGTCCACCGCCATTAAAGATAATAACGGCCATTTGCAATACTGGCTCAGCCTCATAGAGGATATAACCGAACAGAAAGCAGCCAAAGAGGCTCTGACACAATCCGGAAGGCGCTATCGCAACATCCTTGAGAGTATCGAGGAAGGCTATTTCGAGGTGGATCTTAAGGGAAATTTTACTTTTTTTAACGATCAGGTTTGCGAAATAATCGGATATCCCCGCCAGGATTTAATGGGGATGAACAACCGCCAATACACGACACCCGCCACCGCCCAAAAAATGTTTCAAATATTTAATCGGGTTTATAAAACCGGAGAATCCGCAAAAATAGCCGAATATGAAATCATCAGAAAGGACGGCGCCAAAAAAATATTAGAGGTGTCCGCATCATTGATGCGCAATTCAGATAACGAGCCCAGCGGTTTTCGAGGAATTCTGCGTGATGTCACCGATCGCATCCAGGCGGAAAAAGATAAAAAAAGACTGGCATCGCAAGTACTGCATGCTCAAAAGATGGAGGCCGTCGGCACGCTTGCCGGTGGAATTGCGCATGATTTTAATAACCTGCTAATGGGCTTTCAGGGTAACATCTCCTTGATGCTCATGGATCTGGATGAAGAGCATCCCCACTGCGAATTCCTGAATAATATGGCACGTTATGTAAAGCGAGGCTCGGACCTCACCCGCCAGATATTAGGATTTGCAAGAGGGGGTAAATATCAGGTCAAAATAATCAATTTAAACGACCTGATGAATAAAAGTGCGGACATGTTTAGTCGCACCAAGAAAGAAATTACCATCCACAAAAAATTTCAGGAAGATCTGTGGTCAGTCGAAGTGGACCAGGGACAAATCGAGCAGGTGTTATTAAATTTATTCGTGAATGCCTGGCAGGCCATGCCGGGTGGCGGAAATCTTTTCCTCGAAACTGAAAATACCACTCTGGAAGAAAACGATTATGATAAGCCTTACGCGATAAGCCCGGGAAGATACGTTCGCATATCGGTCTCGGATACGGGTGCCGGTATGGATAAGGCCACCCAGGAAAGGATATTTGAACCCTTTTTTACAACCAAAGGCGTTGGCCGCGGTACCGGTTTAGGCCTGGCCAGCGCATATGGCATCATTAAAAATCATAACGGCATTATCAATGTATATAGCGAAAAAGGACATGGGGCCACCTTTAGAATTTACCTGCCGGCATCCACGAAGCAGGTCATCAAAGAAAAGGTGAGACCTGAATCATTGGAGATCGGGACCGAAACAATCTTGCTGGTTGATGACGAGGAAATGGTTGCCGATATCGGCAAAGATATGCTTGAAAAACTGGGTTATAATATCTTTGTCGCCGCCAGCGGCACGGAGGCCATAAAATTATTTAATGCCAACCGGGATCAGGTGAAACTGGTCATTTTGGACATGATCATGCCCGACATGAGCGGCGGCGAAACCTTTAATCGTTTAAAAGCCATTAAGCCTGATGCCAAAATACTACTTTCCAGCGGATATAGTTTAAATGGCCGCGCTTCAAAAATAATGAAGCAGGGTTGCAATGGATTCATCCAGAAGCCCTTCAATTTAAAGCAGATTTCCCGCAAGATTAGGGAAATCCTGGACGCCTAAGCCCATCAACCCATCTCAAAAATGCGTCTAAGTGCCCAAGGCGGCATTGCCCCCGCCGGTGTAGGCGGGATTTCACATCGGTTTTTATGAACATTAAGGAGTTCAACAATCCGATTCAAAATGCTCACATACTGACGTGCATGCTCGGAAACACGACTTTCGAATCGGTTTGCGCCTTTTGTGAACACCTTAATGTATTAAATCAAGACGTGAAATCCCGTTTTCAAGCGGTGATTGAGCACCTTAATATATTAAAATCTGGTGCAAAATCCCGCCTAATGCGGGGGCCCTGAATCCTGATCCACCTTTTTGAGATGGGTTCTTAATATTATCAGACTTCTGCCGTTTTCTTCTCGACGAGCTGACCCAAAGCCTCCAGATGGGATTTTTCCTCATCCGCCAATTTGAACAGGACATCCTGGCTCTGAGAATAGGTACTTTTATCTGCAAAGCGCAAATAAAGGTCCAGGGCCTGGGTTTCCAGCATCATGGCCAGATCGAGCACATCGGGGACTGTGTGCAGAAATGATTCATTTTTTTTCATGAAATCATCCAGCTGAAACCCCCCCTCTAGAATGGTGGGCCGGATATCGGCCTCATAGGCTTCAACATCCTTGCCCGCTGGATCGATTTCGGTTAGCAATTCGAACAGCCTTTTTTTGTGATGGGCTTCGATATCGGCCAGTTTTGAAAAAAGCGCTTGGAGCTCATCATCCTGGGATGTTTCAATCATATTTTGATAAAAGACCCCTAAGCCCATCTCCATGCCATATGCCAGGGCAATCATTTCAGCGGGTTTCTCATCCCCGTGCACCAGTTCCAGGTTAAGTTCCTGCGGTCCAACGGCCTTTTGCCCCTGCCAGGCCCTGATGCCGCCTTGAAGATTGTAAATCTCTTTGAAGCCCAAACCGGATAAAAGTTGCGCCGCCGCAAGGCTGCGCCCCCCAATTGCGCAATACGCAATGACCGGCTTGTGTTTGTCCAGCTGGCTCAACCCATCTTTTAAGCCCGGCAAGGGGATGAGTTTGGCGCCGGGAATATGCTCGGTTTCATATTCCCCCGGCTGGCGCACATCCAAAAGGGTATAGGTGCCCTCCGCATGTTCGGCCATATAATTTTTGGCCTCTATGGCATCCATGGAGTCAACGGGTGTAAACAGCTTTTTTAGACTGATCATTTTTTCCTCTCAATTTTCTTTGCGCTTAAATAAGAGCGCCTTATTTTAGGGTTGATCTTCTGCCGCTTCATCCGAAACCTGAAATTTTCGCATAAATTTTCGATCAATGTAATCTTTTAAATGAAATACCAGCCTTCCCTTCCACACCCAGTTTCCGCGGTAAAAAATGCCGGTATTATCGCCTAAATTATAAATCAGCAAATAGATATCCTGGGGTTGAAAGGCCTGCAGACTTCGATCTTCCAGAGCGGCCAATAAATTGTGAAGAAGAATAGGATTTTGACGCACCGCATATACGCCCACTTTATCTAGCGGACGCTTTCCAAAGCTGATGCAATCTCCGCCGCCGAAAATCTCCGGATAGGCGACACTCTGCAGGTGGTCATTGACCAAAAGGCCACCGTCGTTTCCGGTGGGCAAACCAGACTCACGAAAAAGAGGCGACGGTCTGATCCCCCACGCCAGAAGCGCCAGGTCAAAGGCGACCTCTCGGTCGTCTTCCAGGACCGCAAGGCCCCCATCCAGACGATTGACGTGCACATCCTCTATGATCTCTATGTTGCGGGCACGCAGTGATTTTCTGGCGTAGCGCCGGGCTTTATGCGGCATTGAAGATAAAAAATGGCGGCCGCCGCAGATGGTGATGGCAGCTGATGTTCCCGTCTGCTCAATCAGCCGCCAGAGATTGCCGCTGAGCTCCAGGGCAGCAGCACCGCCGCCGACGATCAGAAACCGCGGTCTTGCGGTACCCAGACCCGCAGTGATCAACGCGCGCACCTTGATAAGATTTTCAATCGGTTTGACGGTAAAAATATGATCTCCGGTCACGGTATCGTCCTCTGTTGGCACAAAGCTGCCGGTATTGCAGGAAACCACGTCATAATCAATTTGCCTGCCTGATTTGAGCGTCAAAACCTTCTTATGCGGATCCATGTGCGTGACGAAATCTTTTATAAAAGAAGCCCCCCGATCCTCTGCCATTTTTTTGATATGAAAACGCACATCCTGCGGCCGGTATATTCCACCCAGCAGTCCCGGCCCCATACCTGAATAATAATGATAAGCAGAGGGGCCAATCAGCGTCACCTTATGACCGCGTTGGATATAATCCTGCAAATTTAACATGACCGTCATATGGGCATGTCCGCCGCCGATCAGTACAAGATGCTTTCCCATTTTACCTCCTCGAAAATAACCCCCCAGACCCATAACTCAGCTGCCCGGTTCCGACTGTGGGTGCGCTTGATTAACCCTGTCGGCGAGACCGATTCAGGGCAAAAGGCAAATTTGTTTTACATGAAATGTGCTGCATTTGCAATATAGCCGCAAGGGCGGTTGACGTCATTTGAAGCTGCCGGTTACGATGAAAACGGCAAAAAATGTCTACTCAGCGGCGACCAATCCCCTTAAAAAATATCCAAAGCATCAACAATAAGTTGACGCACTCGGGTCAATTCAATAAAAGAAAAGCTTATGCGACATTACTGGCAAACATCTCTGCAAAAAAACCTGCATCTAAGAGCTGGCATTATTCAGACGATCCGAAAATTTTTTGTCGATAACGAATATCTGGAAGTCGAAACCCCTGTTCGAATACCGGCCCCTGCACCGGAGGCCCATATTGATGCGGTCGAATCCGGGGATTGGTTTCTGCAAACTTCACCGGAGCTCTGCATGAAGCGCCTGCTCGCGGCGGGTGTTCCCCGTATCTTTCAGATATGCAAATGTTTCCGTCATGGAGAGCGCGGGCGGCTTCATCTGCCGGAAATGACCATGCTGGAATGGTATCGCATTGACAGCAGTTATCAGGATATCATGGATGAATGTGAGGCTTTGATCGCAGACCTCGCCAGAAAAGTCGGCTCGGAAGATATCCTGACCTATCAGGGTAAGGCGATCGAGGTCACCCCGCCCTGGCCCAGAATTTCGGTTAGCGATGCGTTCAAAAAATTCGGACCCATCTCGGTGGAAAAAGCGCTGGAACAGGACCGATTTGACGACATAATGGTCACAGAAATTGAACCCAACCTGGGACAAATCCAACCGGTTTTTTTGTATGATTACCCGGCTTCCCGCGGGGCATTGGCCAGACTGAAACCGGAAGATTCCCGCTATGCCGAACGTTTCGAACTCTATATCGGCGGACTCGAAATATGCAACGCCTTCAGCGAACTGGCCGATCCGGTTGAACAACGCGAGCGGTTTGAGCGCGAACAAGATCATCGCCGGGAGTCCGGCAAATCGGTTTATCCGATGCCCGATAAATTTCTTAGGGCTCTCGATGACTTGCCCGAAGCTGCCGGCAATGCGCTGGGGATTGACCGCTTGGTAATGCTTTTCAATGATTCAAAGCAGATCGATGATGTTGTCACCTTTACCCCGGAGGAACTTTAACGCAATGCACGATATTTGATAGGATATACCTCACCGCAGAGACACAGAGTACGCTGAGGTATAATTAAGAGAATGCAAAAAAATAATCATAAAAAGTCGAATTTGGAGATAAGCAGCGGAAGGCTGGGAACCTTTGCGGGTGTTTTTACACCCAGTATTCTGACGATCCTGGGTATTATTCTTTTCCTGCGACTGGGGTATGTTGTCGGCAATGCGGGATTAGCCCATGCCCTGATCATACTGGCTCTGGCCAACGGCATCTCCGTACTGACCACATTTTCTCTGTCAGCGATTGCGACCAACCTTAAAGTCAAGGGCGGTGGCGACTATTATCTGATCTCCCGAACGCTGGGATTGGAATTTGGCGGTGCCATCGGTGTCGTTTTATTTTTGGCACAGTCTGTTTCCATTGCTTTTTATTGTATCGGTTTCGGTGAGGTGCTTGCCAGAACGCTGGCATTGCAAGGCGCCTATTACACACAGATTATTGCAGCCGCTGCGGTGGGCTTTTTGTTTATTTTTGCCTGGCTGGGAGCCGATTGGGCCACACGCTTTCAATATGTGGTGATGGCCATCCTGGCAGCGGCGCTTTTATCTTTTTTCATCGGCGGAATTTCAAAATGGGACAATGCGTTGCTGGTCCGCAACTGGACAGCGCCTGAATCCGGGCTGGGTTTTTGGGTCATTTTTGCCATTTTTTTCCCGGCCGTGACCGGCTTTACGCAAGGGGTCAGTATGTCCGGTGATCTAAAAGATGCCGGCAAAAGTTTGCCGCAAGGCACCTTCATTGCCGTGGGCGTGTCAATCGTTGTTTATTTCCTGGCGGCAACTATTTTTGCCGCGGCTTTGCCGGTCGAGACGTTAATGAGCGAATATGGATCCATGAAACGGGTTTCCGCTGCGGCGTTTCTCATCCGTGCCGGGGTGATTGCCGCCACCCTGTCTTCGGCAATGGCGTCTTTTCTGGGAGCCCCCCGGATTTTGCAATCGTTGTCCGGCGATCGAATTTTCCCGTTTTTATTGCCCTTCGCCAAAGGATCCGGCACCGCCCAAAACCCCCGCAGGGCGGTTTTGCTCTCCGCAGGCATTGCCTTTGCCACTATCGGGTTGGGAAAGTTGAACATTATTGCGCCGGTGGTTTCGATGTTCTTTTTGATCTCCTACGGCCTGTTAAATTATGCCACCTATTTCGAAGCCCGTGCCGACAGTCCTTCTTTTCGCCCGCGCTTTCGCTGGTATGATAAGCGACTGAGCCTGGCCGGCGCATTGGCTTGCCTGGTCGTCATGTTGGCAATCAATATAACCGCGGGTTTGATGGCGATGGCCATTTTATTCGGCATCTACCATTATTTAAAGCGCACCAGCAGGCCGGCGCGTTGGGCCGACAGCCGGCGATCCTACCATCTTCAGCAAATTCGCGCCAATCTGCTGGCTGCAGCCGAAGAACCCGAACACCCCAGGGATTGGCGCCCCCAGTTGCTGGTGTTCTCAGATGACCCCCCTCGTCGCCGGCATCTGCTGCAGTTTGCGGAATGGCTCGAGGGCGATACCGGTTTTGTCACGGTTGTTCGGATACTCGAAGGTGAAGGCGCGAAAATGATCAAGCTGCGCGAGGAGGCTGAGAATGAATTGCGCGAAGACATCGCCGGGAGCGCCTCGGAAGCATTTCCCCTTGTCATTGCCATCCCCAGTCTCATACAGGGAATTAACACCTTGGTGCAAGCCTACGGAATCGGACCCTTAAAGGCGAACACGATCTTATTGAATTGGTTCGAACGTGAACCAAACAAAAATCTCGGCATACGAGAAATCCTTTATGGCCGACAGATTAAAACGGCTTTTCGTCTCGGGTGTAATATTATTGTTTTGAATGCCGCTGAAAACGAATGGAATAAATTGGTAAAGGTTCCTTCAGAAAAGCGCCGGATCGATGTGTGGTGGTGGGATGATGCCAGCAGTCATTTGATGCTGTTGCTGGCCTATCTAACGACACGTAATAAAGACTGGCAGGCAGCCAAAATACGAGTTTTAGCGCCAAGCGCCGACCACCCGACCGAAGAAAGTATCGCGGACTTAGGACGTAAGCTGGAAGAGGCCCGGATCGAGGCGGAATCCGAATTGGTGTTTAATGCCAAGATGAGCAACATCATCGCATATTCAAAAGATGCCTGCCTTGTTTTTTTGCCGTTTCGCCTGAAAGGCAATCAGCCCCTGGATCCGTTCGACAACCCGGTCGAAACGATTCTTTCCGGCTTGCCTATCACAGCTCTGGTTCTAGCATCGGAAGATATTGAACTGGAAGCAGAACCCGAAGAGGGTAAAGCGGCAGAAATTGCAGCCGCGCTTGATGCGCTGACAGATGCTGAAAAAAAGGTGCAGGAGGCCCAAAAGGATACGGAAGCGGCTCAAAAAACAGCCATCACTGCAAGCGAGAAACTTCTAGAACAAATTAAGGCCGAAGCCGCCAATTCAGACAAAGTAGAATCCGAAATCGATGGGCTGCAAGCAGCCTATAAAGAGGCCGAAAAACAGGCCGAAAAAGCGGCCCGACGATTTGCGAAAGCCAGAGCCAAAGCAGAAACAGCATCCCGGGTTGTTGAGGATCTCGGCGTCAAACCGTCAAAATCGGATACAGAAGCCGATGGTGGATCAGATTAAAAAAGAAAATAAATCAAACGGTTATCTTTCGCTTGCAGATCCAAAGTGTTGCGGTAACAAATTAGTTTGGAATTTCAGCCAAACATGATATGAATATTGAGAAAAGCTTGACAAAAAATGCTTTTCGAACTTACTTTATAGCCGGCAGAAAAGGATTTTCTTCACCGATTATCGATTTTTCAAGTTTATTATCGGTGTTGGAGTAAACTGCCTTAAAGTAAGCACAGCCAAAGGAGAATAAAATGGGGAGCTATATTAAAGCGTTATTGTTGCTCATTGTACTCGTTGTGTTGGTTACGTTCGGTATTAAAAATAATGAAACGATAATATTGCATTTTTATTTTCAATTGAGCAGTATACCAATTCCGGTATATGCGGTCGTATATGGTTCCCTTATCGTGGGGGTATTTATCGGAATGATCGTCGGTATCAATGCCCGATTTACCCAGCGCAAAAAATTAAAAGAATTGCAAAAGGAAAACCGTGATCTAAAAGCCAAAGTTGCAGAAGCGCCGGAGGAAGAATCGGTCGTAGAATCGGTGGAAGAAGAAAAGGAACCACCGCAAGCAGAAACCCAAGAAGTTAAATACGAACCTGAAGCCAAAAAAGAGGAAGAGGAGGAGGAGGAGGAGGAAGGAGAAAAAGAAGAAAAAGAAACCCGTTTCTGATTTTTCGAGACCCGGGGCTTGTTTTTTACGGGATACCGAATGTGCGGGCCCGCTCAATTTTAACACCCAGCTTAAAAAAAACCTTTTCCCGACGCTGCCCGGCACTGTTTCGCCGGTAGGGCCGCTCGCTCCTATTTCATTTTAAATACAACCAGGGTAACGTCATCTTCGAATTTTTTACCCGCACGAAACCGATTCAAATCATCAAAGACGGCTTGCACGATGTCTTTGGCATTTCCCGATGCGTTTTGGCGGATAAGATCCTGTACCCGATTTTTCCCAAACATCTCACCGTCGGGATTTGAAGCTTCCCAGATACCGTCGGTGCCGATCAGAATGATCTGCTCTTTTAAACTTCCCGCTTTCGTGCTTTGCGCATACACCCATGAGCCATCCGCACCCAGCGGAATGCCCTCGCCCTTAAGTTCTTCAAATACATCTTTGCCTGCGTCATACAAAATCGCTGGATCATGTCCGGCGCGAACCCAGGTCAGCAATGGGGGTTTCCGATCGATTCTAAGGCAAAACAGCGTCATGAAACTATTGGAATCCGCTACATCGACGGTAAGTTGACGGTTTACATCCGTAATCATTTGGGAAAGGCTGCCGGGCAAAGAGGTCCGCTGGCGCAA
>JASFGZ010000126.1:0-9777 GCA_050123495.1 Desulfobacterales bacterium | reverse complement strand
AATGAAGCTGATGAGCAATTTATCACTCAATAGTAGATTTGCCATGGAGGGCAGTTTTTCGTCGCCTGTAAGGTTCACACGGGGCAGATCCTCGATCTTGTGCAGGTACTTTGATTTGTTTTCAGTCATTTTTTCTCCTTTAGTTTATCTTTTATTATTTAACTACAACCATTTCGTTCAACATCCGCTTTCAAACCCCTCAAGTCTATCATTTAACGACTACATCACGCCTCTTTCCTCACTTGGAACCAGCCGAAGCCGAAAAGTTCATCGATTTGTTGAATGAGGTTGCGGATGGAGTAGACGAACATGATCGCCCCGGCAACCGGCATGGGTGCATACCACCAAGTCATGGGCCACGCCAAGATCTGCGAATGGCGGCCGACCGACATGGTCAAATCGAAGGAATAATATGCAAAAGCGGCAATAAAGGCGGCCGCGAAGATCTCGATGACAAAGATAAAAACCTTGCCGAACATCGTGCCCGCCAACATATCGGCGGCGGCCTCGATCCGGAAGTGATCGCGTTGGCGCCAGAGATCGGCGGCAGCGACAAAGATCAGCGAGGCCATCAGCCATTCGATAATCTCGTCGGACCAACTCAGCTTGAACCACTCGATAACGGCGGTCGATGACGTGAACCAGTCGATGCGGACAAAACGGACAAACACGACCAGGGCCAGCATCACCATCAAGGTCAGAAAATTGGCGATGCAGAACCACCGCATGATCTTTCCGAGTGTGCTATCGATGGATTTCAAAACGTTCATAATCAATCCTCCGATCACTCAGGCATTAGAATGCCGGGGACCCACAAGGACAACGTGGGAATGTAGGTGATCATCAGCGTGACGATGAAAATGCCCAGCAGATAGGGTAACAGTTCGCGGGTGAGGCGCCCGATCGACACGTTCGAAATCGTGGCGACCGCGTAGAGGCTCATTCCCACCGGCGGCGTCAGCAAACCGATCATCGAACACAGCACCATAATGACACCGAACTGGACGGGATCGATCTGGAACTGATCGATGATCTTCATGAAGATCGGGATGGTGATGACCATCACCGCGATGCCCTCCAGGAAGCAGCCGAGAATGATCAGCACTAAGACCACGATGATCAACAGGACGTACTTATTTTCGGTTACCGTTGTGAGGCCCGAAATCACCTGTTCCGGAATGCTTTGGTGGATCATCAGCCAGCCGAAGAAACCGGCGGTCGTGATGATGAACAGAACGCGGACACTTTGCTTGATGGATTCCCAAACGATATCGGGAACCTCCCTCAGTTCAAATTCCTTATAGACGACGCCGCCGATGACGAAGGCGTAGATAGATGCGACCACGGCCGCTTCGGTCGGGGTGAAAATACCGCCGAGAATTCCGCCGATGATGATGATCGGCATGAGCAGCGCCAGAAGGGATTCAATAAACGTCTTCCAAATAAGGCCGAACGACGGTGTCTGGTCCTTGGGATAACCGCGCTTCTTAGCGACGAAATAAACGGCGATCATCATCGCCAGGCCCATGAGCAATCCCGGAACAAATCCGGCCATGAACAGCTTGACGATGGAAACACCGGTGATGGAACCGTAAATGACAAAAGCAATAGAAGGGGGCACAACGGGGCCGATGGTTGACGAGGCAGCCGTAATAGCGGCCGAGAATTCTTTGTCGTAACCGTGTTCGGTCATCGCCTTCATTTCAACGAGACCGAGGCCCGCAGCGTCGGCGACGGCCGCGCCTGACATACCCGAGAAAATCATGCTAGCGACGACGTTCACGTGACCCAGGCCTCCAAGGATGTGACCGACGAGGGCGCGGGCGAAGTCGAAGATCCGCTGGGTAATGCCGCCGTAATTCATCAAATTGCCGGCCAGGATAAAGAAGGGGATGGCCAGGAGGGTGAATCCGGTAGTGGCCACGTACATGCGTTGCGCCATCATCGGCAACACGAACGCCTCATCCAGAAGAATGAAGGTTCCCGCCGCGGTCAAGCCCATGGCCGCGAAAATCGGCACGCCCAGCATCACCATGCCCACAAGGGCGACGAAAATAGCGAGGGTTAACATGGTCCAAACTCCCTCCCGAACCGGTTAGGGTATTGGAGCCGATGTCGTCTTAGCCGACACCGGCCCCAAATCGTTCGCAACGTGCGTGATCCTTATTGGGTTTCTTCAACCATCTTCAGGAATTTCGCGACGTTGTCTTTACCGGCATATTCACCAATGGCGTCATAGGCGTACTGCATTTGAGCCTTGAACGCGGCACGGTCGGGGGTGGTCACTTTCATGCCTTTGCCTTTGAGCTTTTCAATGAGATCGGCACTGGCAGCGAGTTGTGTGTCACGGAACCATTGACCGGCTTTTTGGGCTTCTTCCTTAAGGATGGCCTGCTGGTCGGCGGAAAGCTTGGACCAACTGCGCTTAGAAGCAACAGCCATCATGGAGTTGTAGACGTGGTAGGTCAGCGCGAGATGGGGCTGAACTTCATACAGTTTGTAGTGATAGATGACGGCAAGCGGGTTTTCCTGGCCGTCGACCACGCCTTGTTTCAGAGCCATCGGCAGCTCTTTGAAGTTGATGGCTTGGACTTGCGCGCCGGCCGCTTCCATTGTCTTTTGCAGCTGGATTTCGCCGGGGGTGCGGATTTTCAGGCCTTTAACGTCAGCGGGAGAGTTCACCGGACGCTTGTTGTTGGTCAGGTTACGGAAACCCCATTCCCAGTTGGCGAGATGAACGAGGTTCAGCGCGTCGAACTTCGGCGCAATCCATTCGGCAAACGGTCCGTCCAGCACGCGCCAGGCGTGTTTGGTGTCTTTGTAAACGAACGGCAGCATGACGACGGCAAACGGCTTGTCGCCCTTTTTGCCGTACTTGTCGAGCATCGGTTGGGTCGGCAGGCTGAGGTCGACCACACCTTGCATTTGCTGTTCGAGAACTTCGTTGCCGTCGCCGAGTTGGTTGGCGGGGTAGATTTTGATTTTGACTTCGCCCTCGGTACGTTCTTCAACGCCCTTGGCCATCATCAAAGCAGCTTGATGCGCCGGATGGGATTCCGGAGCATAGTGGCCAAGTTTAAGTTCCAGGGCCATTGCTGATCCTGCGACCCAAAAAACAACAGCAACTATCGTAATGCCAACAACAGTTTTTGTTAATTTCATGGTTTCTACCTCCTTTTAAATATAGTTGACGTTTAGCCCCATCTCCCATGGTTTTGGGAATCGAAGCAACTGATACAAACAAATTATGCCATTTTGATTGTAATGGCGTGTTTGTATGCTCGAAATCCTCCAAGCGGATGAATCTTTTGGGGAACGGAATATTAGTTGCTTAACCATCCGCCGTCGACAAAGATCGTTTGGCCGGTGATATAATCAGAAGCATCCGAAGCCAGAAATACTGCGGCCCCGGCCAGATCCATGGGATCCGCCCAACGACCCATGGGGATGCGTCCGGTTAATTCCGCGTTGCGCTGAGGATCTTCCTGGAGCGGTTGTGTGAATTCCGTCTTCACCCAACCCGGCCCAATCGCATTCACCTGGATGTTATATTGCGCCCAATCGTTGGCCATGGACATGGTCACCTGGGCCAAGCCGCCTTTACTGGCCGCATAGGCAGGCACACGTTTCCCACCTTGCTCTGCAATCAGTGAGGTCGTGTTTACGATTTTGCCCTTTCTCTTCTGGGAAATCATCACTCTGGCAACCGCCTGGGACAGGAAGAAAGGTCCTTTGAGATTGATATTCAGCATGTCGTCCCAATCGGATTCCAGGAAGTCTTCGCAGGGATTTCGGCGGATAATGCCGGCATTGTTAAAAAGGAAATCAATCTTGCCGAATTCTTTAACCGTCCGATCAACCAGTTTTTTGATATCGCTCATAATAGCCATATCGGCCTTCACAGGAATTATCGAACCGCCGTATTGCCGGAGTTCTTCGGCCGCTGATTCTAATTTTTTTAAATTTCTGCCGGAAATTACAACCTCAGCACCGGCTTGCACTAGGCCGGTCGCCATTCCTTTTCCGATTCCTGATCCTCCGCCCGTTACAATACCGCTTTTAGCCTTAAGGCTAAATTTCTCGAGAATCATGTAAGCCTCCTAAGATTGAAGGAATATTTAAGTGGTAAAGTGTTGGAATGAACGTCATTATAGATTCCTTATTGCAGATCTTCCATATTAACGGTATCCATATCTGTGAACGTTTGATTTTCACCGATCATTCCCCAGATGAAAATATAATTGCATGTGCCTGCTCCAGCATGAATAGACCAATCGGGCGAGATGACCGCCTCTTCATTGCGAATGACAATGTGTCTTGTTTCATTTGGTTCCCCCATTAAATGAAAAACAACCGCATCATCCGGCAAGTTGAAATAAAAGTACACCTCCATTCTACGGGCATGGGTATGACAGGGCATGCTGTTCCAAACGCTGTTGGGTTCCAGGATGGTCATCCCCATACAAAGCTGACAACTTTTTACGCCTTCAGGATGGATGTATTTATAGATGGTTCGCACATTTGATTCATTTGCAGCACCTAGAGGAATCGGTTCAGTGTTGTTGATCTCTATGATCTCAGTCGGATATTTTTGGTGCGCCGGTGAACTGAGGAGATAAAAATGCGCAGGGTTGCTGCCGCCGTTACTGGAAAAAATAATTTCTCTGGAGCCTACGCCCACATAAAGACCGTCCTTTGTATCTAATGTATATTCTTCTCCGTCAACATTGACACATCCTTTAGAGCCCACGTTGATGATGCCCATTTCTCTTCTTTCAAGAAAGAAATCTGTTCCTATTTCTTTTGTGCCCTCAAGTCTAATCGGTTTATTCGGGCAAACGCCACCCACAATCATTCTGTCAAAGTGCGTATAAACCAATTTTATTTCATTTGTCATAAATAGATTCTGAACAAGAAATTCCTTTTTTATTCTTTCCGTCGTATAATATTTAAAATCATCTGGATGAACGGTGTTTCTTATTTCCATAAAATTAACCTCCTTTAACACACCATCGTTGACAAATTTTTCTCTTATTTTTTTGCATTTTTCTCATTTGCCCTGGACGAGGCTCTCAATTAATTTTCCACCGGTCTCTTGTGTTATTTGTTTAGCACAATTTATGACCGCCTCTATTTCCTGGTTCATTCCTCTCTCATTTGCCAAGTAAGATGGGAAAGTGGCACTGATGCTCGCCATCACTTCTTTTTTATGATTAATTACTGGCGCAGCGACGCACATGATGCCTCTTGTAATCTCTTCACGATCGATCGCGTAACCGTTTTTTCTTATTTTTTCGAGTTCATCATCTAGAATTGCTGGGTCTGTGATTGTATACTCCGTAAATGAATCTAACTTTCCACTTAGAATCTGAGATTCTAGTGTCGGCTCCGAGAACGCCAACAATATTTTTCCCATGGCCGTGCAATGTAAGGGGAAATCTTTTCCGATCGCAGAAAAAAGTCTTATTCCGTAAGATTTTGGTTCTATTTTGTCCAAATAAACGCCTATTGTTCCGTTAATTATTCCCAGGTGACAGGTGTGTCCTGTCATTTCATGAAGGTGTTCCAGATAGGGACGTGCGACAGTTCTCAAATCAATGTTTTCAGTGACTAAAGCACCCAACTTTGCTATTTTTAGACTGGCTCTAAATTTTTTTGTATTCTGATCAAACACCAGATAACCCATGCCTACTAAAAGGCGAAGGATTCGATGGGTACTACTCTTTGGAAGATTATTGGCTTTTACAATTTCTGAAAACGACTGTCCGTCGTCTTGATGAGCCACAACTCTTTCCAAGATAAAAAAGGCTTTCTCTATAGTGTTCACCGTAAATCCCCTACCACATAGTTCCATATTTAGAACTTATTTCTAAGTATGGAACTTTTATTCATATTGGCATAACTTTGTCAAGTGGAAAATGACTCATGATTCGGAAATGTAGTTTTTCATAGATATATACCGTCTCTGCCGGCTCTTTTTTGCCCAAACAAAAAAAAATATGAAAATAAATTTTATAAATAATTCAAATAGATATGTAAATAGCTGCCTAATATGAAAAAAATGTTCACAGTTAAAGAAATCAGGGGGATTGTAAATTTTTGCACTGGATCAGCTGCGCAATGACGCATCGCATCTAACACTTTGTTGTGTTCATTTCGTATCGCAATCACCATTTTCCACACGGTCTTTTATGGGTGATTGCCGGCCCCGCTTTAGCGGGGGCCTTTGAACCTGATCTGAGGTTTTGAAACCACTTCTAGTCGTTCGAATGATGGAGAAAACAATGGGAAAAATTACGCCTGTTATCGAATTTTCAACCGAACTGGCCGACCTGTTCGATGTGAAGGGAAAAGTGGCCTATCTGCCCGGCGGCTATGGCGGCATCGGCGAGGCCATTGCCTGGGGCCTCGCCATAAGGGGGACCAAAGTGGCTGTCTGTGGTCGCAGCCAGGAAAAAGCCGCAAAACTGGCCGATCAAATCCGGGCCAGCGGCCACGACGCGCTCGGTGTCCATGTGGACGTTCAGTCGGTTGCTACTGCAGCACAAAAGGCGGACGGGTCATGCTGATCAAACAGCATGCCATGGAGTTGGCACCTTACGGAATTACGGTTAACGGTGTCGCACCGACCTTTGTTTGTATGGAAATGATCCAGCACGTAATGGATAATCCCAAATTTAAACAGCAATTGCTGGAGCGCATCCCTTTAGGTCGCATAGCGGATCCGAAGGATGTTGTCGGTGCGGTTCTATTCTTTTGTTCACCGGCTTCTGATTGTATAACCGGCCAGATTCTGCACGTAGACGGCGGCATAACGGCGAGTCAGTCAAGCCCTCATTTTCATATTATTTCCTGTCAAAGATCTATCACCGGAAATCTACAACTTTAAATCTGCTAATTTCCGTAATATTCTAGCTCGATATCCTTAAATAGTTGGATTTTTTGATATAGGCATGTAGTCCATAATAAATGCAGGCTCAAAAACTATATATTTGCCATTACCTAATCTGCAAGGTGATATGCTTTAAGGCAAGCATCCGGCACCCGGATTTCAAATATCTGAAAACCTATCCAAAATGCCTGGGCCTCAACTAGGGACATTGTTCCTGCACATGGCAGGCAGACGGGTTCTATCATCGATGATGATATCAGGGATGCAGATTACCCTGCAGAGACCTATTATTAAAAACACGCACGCGTACAGCCTGACTTCGTATGCTAAAAATGCCAACATTTCTAAAGGATTGAAGAGAAATGCCGTCTTGACAATACAACCGCTATCCGATATTTGGCTTCCGATAGTCGGTTCTTGGGACAAAGATTTTTATTATCATTGCTTGAGGTGACATTATGAAAATCGGTTTTATTGGTCTTGGAAATGTCGGCGGCAAGTTAGCTGGCAGTCTGTTGCGTCACGGATTTGATCTTACGGTGCGCGATCTCGACATCACACGGGTCCAGTCATTCGTTGACCGGGGTGCAGCTAGCGCGGCCTCACCCAAAGAAATGGCAGAGCAAGTCGATCTGATTATCACCTGCTTACCGTCACCAAAAGTATGTTCTGCGGTAATGGAAAGCGAAGATGGTATCATCGCCGGTCTAAGCGAAAGGAAAATCTGGCTGGAAATGAGTACGACTGACGATTCAGAAGTTATCCGCCTGGCCAATCTCGTCGAAGCAAAAGGTGCGATGGCTATGGACTGTCCGGTGTCAGGCGGTTGCCACCGTGCTGCAACCGGCAATATTTCTATCTTTGCCGGTGGCAAACGTGAAACCTTCGAACGCGTTCTTCCCATTTTGATCACCATGGGCCGTCGCATCCTGCATACTGGCCCGATCGGTTCAGCATCGGTCTTAAAAGTTGTAACCAATTACCTGTGTTCGGTGCATTTGGCTGCGCTGGCCGAGGCATTTGCAGTCGCCAAAAAGACCGGTATGGATATGAACACCACCTACGAAGCCATCCGCATTTCTTCAGGAAATTCCTTTGTTCATGAAACAGAATCCCAGGTCATTCTAAACGGCAGCCGCGATATCAACTTTACGATGGATCTGGTGGTGAAAGACGTCGGGCTCTTTGACAAACTTGCCAATAATAACAAGGTTCCGGTAGAGATATCACCGCTGGTATTGAATATATTTAAGGACGGCCAGGATCGTTACGGGCCACGCGAGTTTTCCCCAAATATCATCAAACGTTTGGAAGAAGTCTGCGACATCCGGATTTTAGGCACGGGTTTCCCTGCAGAAATGACGGATGACGAGCCCGAAGAACCCGGCTATGAGGTTAAACCGCATTAAGCGTTGAGCGTAAGCGTTCAGGAATGGTGAATCCACCTGCAGATGAACTTGGCGGTTTTTAGTATCGCGGTGTACGTATATTCCAGGCGTTAGGCCTCCAGGAGAAATTGCTAGACCGCCCTTATTCTGATCCAACCTTCAATACAGTAAATGCTCAAAAGTTAAAAGATGAACGGCCGTCCATCATCGGACAGCCGTTCATTATCATAACCTAATCTCTAGGTTGTAAATATACCGTGAACCGGGGCAACCCCAAATTCGGAACGCACTTCGGTAACACCAGGTTCCGCTTTAATGATGTCGATGATGCGTGCCTGTTCCGCTTCGTCTTTCGGAAATCCCCGGACCGAGACGATGCCGGGGTCTGAAACTTCGATATGCAAAAAATTACGATTAATATTGTGGCGCAGTAGTTCGGCCTGGATCTTCTTAGAGAGCGACAGTTGTGCCATGGTGGTCATCGCACTATCGCTGCACACTCGGTACATCTCCGCCTGCGCCGCAGCCACGATGAGTTCGACGGCCAAGTCGATCGTCATCTTGTCGGTATTGATAACCAAGTCGAAATTGTATGGGCTCCCACGGTCAATCTTAAAAATGTATTTCAAATAGCCTTCGATCTCCTCAGTATGTTTGCGGAGGATTTTTTCCGCACTTTTCCGTCCAAGTTCCTTTTCGCTCATGAGGCGTTCGAGTCTTGTATCAAATGATGCAATTACCCGAACATGCATAGCGCAGTTAAAGTCCCGTAGAAAAAAATGACTGCCATGCCCGACGATGACACCGCTTCCGCTTTTGGCCACTTTGTAGATGAGCGCTTCCATCAGGTCCAAATACAGCTGTGGTCGACGGCTGAGCAAGCGATCCAGCAATCCTGGAGCTTTTTCATCCAGAAGTTTAAGTTCTTCGGGCCGGATTCCCATTTGTACAGCTTCGCTCTGCAACCGATGGTCATCGAAAATTTCAAGGTCCAGCTTCTTTGCCACCTGTTGCGCGATGGTAATCCCTCCCGAACCGATGGAATGGGATATTGTGATCAGAGACATGGTAATAGCTCCTTATATTTATTTGTAAAACCGTTTAAACATACCGATGTACATTAAGGTGTTGCGCTAAAATTTTCGATTATCGTATTATAATATTGTCTGATAATCAAGTAAAATTTTATTACCCGCCTAATCGGCATTGGAATAGACTTCAGTTAACGATAACGACTTAAAATCATTAGAAGTGATAACGTTCATCATCAATTGGTGCCATAAATTCCAAATTGGCGCAATGGTGGTAGGATAGCTTTGGACAACAAAAAAAAGGTTGACAATAATATGAAATTCGTATTATACGACAATACCTTCTCGGATCATCTTATTCATTGTCTGAGATAAGCTACTGTATCAGTACAATTTTCGTGTGGGACACAACCTCAATTCTCGCGAGTCATAAAAGCCAGGCCGTACGCTGTTAATGTATTCTACC
>JASFGZ010000125.1:0-9900 GCA_050123495.1 Desulfobacterales bacterium | reverse complement strand
GAAGATATCCAGGCGATCCGCTAAAAACCGCCTTCATCCTGCTCGCATATTTGCAGCCCCTTGTGTAAACCCTACTTTTTTTGATAAGGATATTAAAATCTATCTCAAAAATATGTTTTCCGCCGCAGGCGGATTGTACTTCAACGCTTTCTTCCGGAAAGCGCTGAAATAAAAAAATCCAGAAAATTCTGTTTATCCTGTCAAAAAATCAAATGACAGATACCGCTGACAAATACGACAACTTCAAGTCCGGCTACGTCGCCATCGTGGGTGCCCCCAATGTCGGTAAATCTACACTATTAAACCGCATGCTGGGGGAAAAGATTTCGATCACCTCCAAAAAGCCCCAGACCACCCGCAATCGGATTCTAGGTGTAATGCATCGGCCCGGTGCCCAGTTTGTTTTCATCGATACTCCGGGAATATTTGAAGCCAAAGATACCTTGAATCTGCGTATTGTTGATACGGCGCTTTCAACCTTAGGTGATGCGGATATCTTTCTTCTTGTGCTGGACGTGGCCAACCCGGATCCAACATCTGAATATTTTTTGGTTCAACGGCTTCAAAAGCACAGACCCGCAGTTATTGTGGCTCTGAATAAAATCGATTTGATTGAAAAATCAGCTTTGCTGAAGGTTATCGAAAAATGGTCAACCGAATACTACTTTGATGTCATTGTTCCCATTTCAGCCACTGAAGGCACCCAGATCGAAGAACTTATTGGCGCCATGGAAAGTTTTTTGCCTCAGGGCCCGCCTTATTTTCCGGAGGATGCAGTAACGGATTTAACGGAACGCTTTATCGCCGCTGAAATGATTCGCGAAAGCGTGTTCCGGCTGACCGGGGATGAGATACCTTACGCCACGGCCGTGTCGGTGGATTCATTTAAAGAAGAAAAAAAAGGCAAGCTCGTTAAAATTGAGGCGACCATTCATCTTGAACGCGATTCCCAGAAAGGCATCATCATCGGCAAAGAAGGCAGCAAGCTCAAACGCATT
The DNA here is from genome assembly GCA_050123495.1 of Desulfobacterales bacterium. Lineage (GTDB taxonomy): Bacteria > Desulfobacterota > Desulfobacteria > Desulfobacterales > JAHEIW01 > JAHEIW01. The sequence goes on along the minus strand of JASFGZ010000125.1, from coordinate 8,902 downwards.
GGCACCGAATCCCGCAAAAAAATCGAACACATGCTCGAAACCAAGGTCTTTTTGAAGCTTTTTGTGCGGGTTCAGAAAAACTGGCGAAAGGATACCCGAGCGTTGAGAAAGTTTGGCTATTGATAACTCGAACCTGATCTACGATTTTTGAGATCGCTTCTAATGAAAAAGCGGCGCCAATGGCGCCGCTTTGTTTTCCAGAAAATAAATTGTATCGGGCTGTTGAAAATAAGATTTGGATGCCTAGAGCCTTGAATGAATTTTATCGTGGATGGTTTCAGATCTCACCCGATCACCGAACGTGCCGATGCGAACACCGACTTCGGTCAAATTATCACCCAGACGCTTCACGTTAATGGTAAAGCTCTTGCCATCGGCCATTTTGCCCTTGATGACGCCCGTAAATGCGTCATGTTCCGAGGATTCGGTCGTCAGTTTCAGCTCTTCAATAGCCTGGACCGATGCTTGCCAGGTTTCGTCGATCGGGGCTTCATAGTTTCTTTTGAGATCCCCTTTAATGTAATAGTAAGTGCCGGCACCCGCCGCCGCCGCTGCGGTTCCGAGAACCACCCATTTGCGGGAACAAGCGCTTAAACCGATTAAAAAACAGCAGAGCAATGCGATCAGTTGAAGTCGTTTTTTGACCATATCTCCTCCTCGGTGTGGACGTGTGAAAATTAAATGAATTAGTCTTTTAAATTATCAAACTCCCTTCGGCCTGTCAAATTTAGATAGCCGGGTTTCGGATACCGATAAGACCGCATGCATTCGTAACGCCTGCTAAACCGACTTCTCAATTAGCATTTTTAAATTTCTTCCCAGAACATCAACATATTCCATCATGTCCAGCTTTTTTAGCTTTTCAAAGGTTTCACGCGGTAGCCGTTCCTCGGATACGCCGTTTAAAATGAGGTCTGTTTCTTCATGATTGAAAGTCGCACCGGCCTCAATCCAGTTGATAACATCTTTATTGGCCGGACAGACTTTCTGGCAGATCATGCAGCCTACCAGACTGTTGTGACAGGCGGGCGACAGCCATTCTGGAAATTCTTTGGGCCGTTCATTGAGAAAGGTAAGGCAGCGTTCGGCGTGCAGCAGAAAGCGATCGGATCCGATGGCGTTGGTGGGGCAGGCTTTCATACAGGCGTTGCACTTTTCACACTGCTCCAGGACAGCAGGTTCTCCCCAGTGGTCTTCGGCACAGGGAATATCAGAAATGAACACCACCGGCCGGTGAAAGCTGCCCATGCCCTTTACATAGGTAATGTTATTTTTGCCGTACTCTGCCAGACCGCTGCGCACTGCCAGCAGCTTTTCCGGCAGCCTGACTATTTTCAGCTGGTATCCTTCAGGTCCAAGATAAGCTTCTATAAAATCCGCTACGCGTTTATCGGTTGAAAACGCATATGTCGGTGGAATAATGACGGGGTATGACTTACCTTCCCAATTAAAGGTAATCCGTACCTGGGGTTGAGGTACAGATGCGATGATCAGCGATTTGGCTTCCGGAAATTTTTTTTGACATTCAAAATCGAAATTCGCCAGATATTCGTCAAATAATTCTCCATCTAACAGGCCTTTTTGATGATGGGTGCCGATTTCCTTTTGAAGTTCCTTAATGTGAGCAAAGGACGTAATTTTGCTGCGGTAACCCTGTTTTTCCAGGCTTTGAACTAATACGCCGACTATCTCATCTGCTATATGCATGCACGACCTCCAATATCAGTTTTTTATTTCAGCCCTTACTTCGGAGTGCTGGGAGCGTTCATCAAACCTCGACAGCAATGTTCCTGCCTTGGGGGGAACAACTGCCACTTCGTAATCTTCCCCTGCGAAAGCTCGGTTCTATTTAGCGGCAGTGCTGCAACGCTTTTGAAGAAAAAGGCCGCAAGAAACAAGTAGATCCCCGATATTATACAAAAAAGCGCAGATGATCCGATTGGGCCTTTTTTGATTCAGGCTTGGGCCCCGGGCACGCCGGATCATCTCAGCTTTTTTAAGATTTCTGGCATGTTCCGCTTTTGCCAGCTGTTGTATGGTCCATGGGTTTAACACCGTAGCCCTCCATCATTAGGTCCTCATGGTACGCCGATCTCCTATTTTCTTGACAAGTATTTAACCATCTATTAATGTTTAGATGGTTAAGTTAATAATTCAATTTTTCTAACCTGTCAAGTTATTTTTACCGGTTATATTATTAGGAGAGAATAAGTGAGCAAAAAAAGGGATGCGGGCAGTATTAATTTAATCGGCGGGGAATTATGCCTTGATTTTGTGAATACGGTAGACTGTTATGGTTGCGCAGATCCGGGAGAATACTTGAATACCTTTCACGATCTTGTCGCTTGGAGCCGGCATGTGGGGACGATTACCCATGATGAGGCCGAGGCATTATTCCAAAAGGCTGCTAAGCAGCCCGCTGAGGCGAAAACCGCTCACAGGCGTGCCATTGAACTCCGGGAAGTCATCTGTAGTCTCTTTTCTGCTACCCTGGAAGGCAGATGCCATCCTGAAAAAGATTTGGCGGTGTTTAATGATTACCTTTCCAAATCCATGATGCGATCCCAAATCGTTAAAACAGAAGGTGGTTTTCACTGGGATGTGACTGGAAATAAAGCAAAATTAGACTGGGTACTCAATCCGGTTATCCGCTCCGCTGCCGATCTGTTGATCTCAGAAAAATTCAAACGGTTAAAAAAATGTGCGGACCCGATCTGTGGATGGCTATTTCTGGACATCAGCCGTAACCGCAGCCGGCGCTGGTGTGATATGCGCGATTGCGGTAACCGGGCAAAAGCAAGTCGGTTTTATAAAAAAAAGAAACCGTCCCGCCCTGGAACCATTCCGGCTAAGGCAAAATCTTCTCCACCAACATCCAAACCAAATTTAGACCGTCACCTCCTGTAGCCAAAAGATCGTTTTTTCTTGGCTAATTTTCTTTAATTAAATTCAAAAATTTATTAAAAGAGGGATGACCTTGAGAAGAAAAATCATCTGAATTCTAAAAAATTTGCAAAATAAGGGAGCATCGCTATGGCAACTGTTAAATTAATCGAATACGAAGAAGCCGGCCCGGAGGTGCGGGCGGTGTACGACGATATCATGGCCACGCGGCAAATCGACTGGATCAACAATTTCTGGAAGGCGTTGGCCGTGCAGCCGGAGCTGTTGCGGCGGACCTGGGAAGGCGTCAAAGCGGTGACGGCACCGGGAGCGCTTGATCCGTTGGCCAAAGAAATGCTTTACGTGGCCGTCAGTGTGACCAACGGATGCAGGTATTGCATCAACAGCCACACAGCCGCCGCCCGCAAAAAAGGATTGACGGATGAAATGCTGGCCGAGTTGATGGCCGTGGTGGGCATGGCCAACCAGACCAATACACTGGTCGACGGATTCCAGGTAGAACTCGACGAAGCTTTCAAAAACGGTGGACGCCAGTCTTAAAAAACACAAGGCTAATTCGCTGTTTGCGTGGATTCATCAAACAGGCTTGAATATTCCAAATACCCCTCTTTTTCCAGGTCTTCTTTGGGAATAAACTTCAGCGCCGCGGAGTTGATGCAATACCTCAGGCCGGTCGGTGGCGGCCCATCCGGAAATACATGCCCCAGATGAGAATCGCCGTGTTTGCTGCGCACTTCGGTTCGCACCATGAAAAATTTGCGGTCTTCGTGTTCCACGATATTATCGGGCACCAGGGGTTTGGTGAAACTGGGCCAGCCGGTTCCGGAATCAAATTTATCCACTGAAGCAAACAACGGCTCACCGGAAACGATATCCACGTAAATGCCCGCTTTTTTGTTATCATGATATTCGTTTCTAAACGGCGGCTCGGTTCCGTCTTCCTGAGTCACCTTGTATTGCATCGGTGTTAATTTCTTTCTGAGCACATCATCGGCGGGTTTTGAATGTTTTGGATTGCCGCCAGATGCCTTCATTTTAGATGAAGGTCTGGCTTCAGAGGACCAGGTCCTGTCGAGGAACTGATCGCGGCCGGAATTATAGCGGTATAATTTATACCGTATGGAACTCTTTTTATAATAATCCTGGTGATACGCTTCGGCGGTGTAAAATTCAGAAAGCGGAACAATTTCAGTAATAACCGGCTTTGAAAATCGCCCGGATTTATCCAACTCCGCTTTAGATTCCTCCGCGATGCGCTTTTGTTCTTCGTCATGGTAAAAGATTGCGGTCCGATACTGGGATCCGCGATCAACGAATTGCCCGCCGGCATCGGTGGGATCCACGTGGCGCCAGAAAACATCCAGTAACTCTTTATAGGTGATTTTAGCCGGATCATAGTGCACTTGAACCGCTTCGGCATGGCCGGTTCCACCGGCGGAAACTTCTTTATACGTGGGATCCGGTTTTTGGCCGCCGGTATAGCCCGACACGGCCTCTACCACGCCGTCAACTTTTTCAAAATCAGATTCCACACACCAGAAACAGCCGCCGGCAAAGGTTGCTGTCGTTAAATTTTTGGGGTCTGCTTTCATGATGGGACTCTTTTCATCCTGTTTATTGTTCGATTTTTGAAATCCAAATAGGACCAGACCGATCAGTAAAATTATCGTAAGAATAAATAAAGATTTCATTGCTAACACTCCACCTTATTTATTGAGACACTTTTAAGAACATAAGCATTTTTAACGAAATGGCCAAATTTTTGAAACCTTAGTCGAAATTAATGCTGAAAACTTACGCCGTATCCATATTGGGGATGTTTTTTTGGTTTCGATTAAATTTCAAATTAAAAACACCAAATCTCAACGTCAATTCGTCTTATTTTAGGTATCCGGAAGATACAGATGACACCTGAAACCATCGTCATTGTTTTATTTAAAGAACGCAACTGGACTAAAATAACCCACACGACTTTTGCAAAATTTTTGTGGGTCATAACACTAGGATAAATTGATCTTTATTCGCGTGTCATGCTTTTGGGAAAAAGACTGGCCACCGCGCCCTCATTTTTATCATAATACCCGACTCCCATAACCGCATTTTTGAATCGCACCAGTACGTAACCGGAGCTGCCGTCGCAGGCATTGGTCTGGTTTTTTTTAAGGGCAAACGACCTGCGGGCCAGGTAGTTTTGCAGCTGGCCCTTGGAGGCATCAACCACATTACGGTCGGCCATCCGGCCGAAAGCAGCCGCGCATGAGGTGGTTGGCTTGGGAAACCGAAAATGCATATGAAACAAGGGCAGCCCGGTGATGCAGTTGGCCAATTGCGGTGGTCGATGGTCGCCGGCCACCGCATAGATATCCCGTCCGCTTTTTTTTAACAGCTGCAAACCATCAAAGGCGGCACGCTCGATGCCGAAGCGCGCGCTCAGGAGTTCAAACATACTGTCGGCATCGTTAAATATCTGTTGCGTGCTGCCGGAAGCCGGCCGAAAGTCAGGCTGTTTGATTTGAGGGGTTTTAACCGCTTTGTGGGAATCGTTTCCGATCTTTTCCAGCACGGCGATATAAAATCCTCCGCTGTCATTTAGATGCGGCCAGATTCGAATGCTGTTGCGAAGATCGTCTTGAAAGGATTCACCTGACCAGGCAGTCAGCCCGGGGGCCGTCTTGAGCCCCGGCAGTCCGACCGGCAAGACACGCACCTCATCGGGCATCTCGCAAAGAACGGCATTTACCACGGCCTCATTTTCTTCGGGTGCATAGGTACAGGTGCTGTATAGAATTCGTCCACCCTTCCGGCAGCGACGAATCGCCGTTTGGAGTAGCAGCTGCTGTTTTTTGAAACGCCGCGGCATGTGCTGCGTGGGCGGCCGTTTTAAAAGTCGTGGAAAGCGGCGGGTCGTGCCTTCACAGCTGCAGGGAACATCCACCAAAACGCGGTCAAACCGGCCGGTACGTCTCGGGTAAGAGGTGCCGTCGTAGCAGGTAACACTGACATTTAGCAAACCCAGCCGGTCGATTGCCGAACGCAGCGGCCGTAAGCGGTCCCAGAACACATCGTTGGCGACAACCGTACCCCGGTTTTCTATGGCCTGAGCCATCAGCGCTGTTTTGTTGCCGGGCGCCGCGCACAGATCCAGGATGCGCTCTCCGGGCCGGAGATTCAGCAGTAGCGCCGGTATCATCGAGCTGGCTTCCTGGATATGAAACCATCCGGCCAGATAGGCCCAGTGGCGGCCCAGTCTTTGATTGCCACCTTCGCCGCGACGCCTGAGCCGGAAGGCCTCCGGATGCCAGGCCAGCGGTGTTGGATCATAGCCGTCCTGCTTGAGAACATCGCCTAGTTGCCGGGGGGTGGTACGCAACCTGTTGGTCCACACATACAGCGGCTGAGGTCGATCAACGGCTTCCTCAAATGCCTTAATGTCATCAATAATCGGGTAGTAGCGCTCAAACACTTTCATACAATCGCAAAATTCGGGTGGCATGACGGTTTAAGATCGTGTATATAAAGCCGGACTGAAAATTTATATTTATTTACCACAAAGGTCACGAAGAGCATAAAGAAAAGCATTTAAAAAACTTTTAAGAACCTTTGTAAACTTCGTGCCTTCGTGGTGAAAAAAATGCTCAACACCCCCTACTGTCATGAACGCAAAATCGTCAAAAAAAAATGAACAGATAATTACCACCACCTGCTCTTTTGATTGCGGGGGCCGTTGCCTCTTAAAGGTACATGTTACCGAAGATAAAATCACCCGCATCCGCACTGACGGCGGGCGCGGGCCGAGCTTAAAAGCATGTATCCGAGGCCTTTCCCAGAAACACGTGGTTTATTCCCCGGATCGCCTGGCGAAACCTTTAAAAAGGGTCGGGGAACGCGGCCGGGGAGAATTTGAGCCCATCTCCTGGGAAGAAGCCCTTAACACGCTCACCCAAAAATTAAAACAGATAAAAGAAACCTACGGGCCCCATGCCACCTTGCTGATGGATTATTTCGGCAACGAAAGCGCCCTGCACAACACCACCAAAACCGCCCGTCGTTTTTTCAACCTTTTCGGCGGATGCACCAGCATCTGGGGCAGCACGTCCCTGGAAGCCGCCAAATTTGCAAGTGATACCACCCTTGGCACCCAGTTTACCGCCAACAGCCGGGATAATCTGCTGCTCTCCAAACTCATTATTTTGTGGGGCTGGGATCCGCTGGTCTCCCGCTTCCGACCCTACACATCCACCTATCTTTCAGAGGCCAAGCAAAAGGGGGTCAAAATTATCGCCGTCGACCCGCGCCTGAGTCCTTCGGCCAAAAGCCTGGCCCAGCAATGGATTGCCGTTAAGCCGGGCACCGATATCGCTCTGATGCTCGCCATGGCCTATGTTATGATCGCAGAAGCGCTTTACGATCAGAACTTCATGGCAGCCTACACTTTTGGATTCGATGAATTTAAGGCCTATGTCACGGGCCATTCAGACGGAATTCCCAAAAACCCCGATTGGGCATCGCAGGTAACGGGAGTGCCCACCGAGGATATTATCCAATTGGCACGGGACTACGCTACCTCAAAACCGGCGGCACTGTATGCCGGATGGGCACCCGGCCGCAGCGCCTTTGGCGAACAGTTTCATCGCGCAGCCATTACCCTGGCGGCCATGACGGCCAATATTGGCGTGCCCGGAGGCCATGTGGCCGGCGGCACCGACCGCATGGAGTTGGGCGCTTTGGCCCAATCCTTCCCCGTGCCGCCGAAAGATAACCCGGTGGTTCACGTAACTGAAATTTATGATGCCCTGCTGGAGGGTACCGCCGGCGGTTTTCCTGCGGATATAAAAGCGCTCTATGTGGTGGGCTGCAATCTTTTGAATCAATTCTTAAATGTCAACAAAGGCATCGCCGCGTTAAAAAAGCCTGAATTTATCGTGGTTCACGAACTGTTTTTAACGCCCACGGCCCGGTTTGCAGACATTGTGCTGCCCATCACCCATTATCTGGAACAGGAAGATGTCGGTCAACCCTGGCTGGGCGGCCCGTATTGCATCTACATGAACAAGGTAATTGATCCTTTGCCCGAAACGCGCTCGGATCTGGCTATTTTCACAGACCTGGCGCAACGTCTGGGCGTCAAAGGGTATAACGACAGGTCCAACCCGCAATGGTTAAAGGCCTTTTTGGACGCCACCCCGGATTTTCCCGACCTGGCAAAATTTAGGCAAATCGGCGTTCATCGCGTGAAATTTAAAGCACCCCGGGTGGCATTTAAAGATCAGATTGAAAATCCCAGGGCGTATCCGTTCCCAACACCGTCCGGTAAAATCGAAATATTCAGTCACAAAATTGCGCAGATGAACCATCCTCAGATCCCGGCCATCCCGCAATATATAGCGCCCTGGGAAGCACCGGGTGATGCGCTTTATGCAAAATACCCCCTGCAGCTGGTCAGCCCGCATGCCAAAACCCGGGTCAACTCCCAATTTGACAACATCCCTTGGCTAAAAGAAAAGGCCGATGATCGTGTCTGGTTAAATCCAGCAGATGCCGCCGCCCGCTGTATTTCAACCGGTGACCGGGTCATCGTCTATAATGCGCGCGGCCGGATGCGCACGACGGCAAAAGTCACCGATCGTATCATGCCCGGGGTCGCCAGCCTGGATGCCGGCGCCTGGTATCATCCGGATGATGCCGGCGTCGATAACGGCGGCTGTGTCAATGTCCTCACCAAAGACCAGATGTCTCCCTGTGGCGCCTTCCCCAGCAACACCTGCCTGGTCCAGATTGAACGCGATGGCTGATAGATCGTGATTATTGCAACTAAAAAAAGGAATCAGAAATATTCCGATTCCTTTTTACTAATGCCTTGTCGGGTATTGCCTTAGAAGTGGTTTCAAAACCCCATCTGAGGCCCAATGGCTGCGTTGCAGGCCTCCGATAAATGCTCACATACCCATGTATGCTGCGCTTTCTCGATCGGCCTGCGCCTTGCCCTTGAACCTGATCT
>JASFGZ010000124.1:0-9903 GCA_050123495.1 Desulfobacterales bacterium | reverse complement strand
TGTTGTAAACACTTTGCCAGGTTCCATTCATTACCATCGGGTGTTCGATGAACTTTTGAGATAGCTTCCATATATGGGAACCATCTTCCATCAAGATCATATGTCTTGCCCATATTAAAAAGGAGATGAAATAATGAAAAAATGGATATTTATCGGCCTCGGTGCCATTGTCGTCATCCTCATTGTCGTCGTGGTTGTCGGTATTTCAAAGCTGGGCCCAATCGTTAAAATGGCGGTCAACACGTACGGGCCCAAAATCACGGACACCGAATTGCGGGTGGATGACGTCGGGATCTCCATATTTTCGGCCGAAGCCAAGCTTAAAGAGTTTTTCCTTGGAAATCCAAAGGGTTTCAAATCTCCGAGTGCCATGAAAGTCGGCTCTATCTTTGTGGATGTTGATGAGGGCTCAATTACAAAAGATACCATCATCATCAATAAGGTCGAGGTGGTCGGACCCGAAATAACATATGAGAAGCGGGGCAAAACCGATAATTTTAAATCGATTTTAAACAATGTCCAAAAAAATGTTCCCAAAGGAGAACCCGCTAAAAAGGAGCCGGCGAAGGAGGGCCCGGGTAAACAGCTGGTAATCAATGATTTTATTCTAAAAAATGGCAAGGTCAACCTGGCAGTGGAAATGCCCGGCGGCGTGCTGGGTGACCAGGAAATCAAGGCCGATCTTCCCGACATTCACCTCAAAGATATCGGCAAGAAGAAGGGCGGTGCCTCTCCGGCAGAAGTGGCCAAGGAAATTTTTGCGGCGCTGTATGGTAAAATTACGTCACCGAATGTGATGGGGGTTTTAAACGACCAGCTCAAAAAACTGGGTGGTGTTGGTGTCGAAACGATTGAGAAAGCCGCTACAGAGGGGCTCAAAGGAGCCACCGATGTTGTTAAGGGCGCAGGCGAAGAAGCGGGAAGTGTTACCGATAAGGTAAAAGGGCTTTTCGAAAAGAAAGACTAAAAGTGATTTTATAACCTCCCCTAATGTCCGAGAGCTGCGTTACACACTGATTTAAAATGCTCGAATACTAGCGTGTATGCTCCGCTTCTAAATCAGTGTAAGCCTTGCTCTCGAACATGATGGGAGGCTCTAAAGCCACTTTGAAAAAAGGTCAATTTTGAGGTTCATCCGACTGGATTTCATCTAAGGTTTTTTGATATTCTTTGACCAACGGCCCGCCAAGCATGACGGCATGGCGGGCCGCCTGCTTGGCTTCTTGCTTTTTCCCCTGCTCCCACAGCACCTGGGCTAAATTGTTAAAAGCCACACCTTCATTCGGGAAAAGATGCGTCGTCTTTTGCAACGCCTTTTCTGCCGATTTTAATTCTCCCTGTGCATAAAGGCTGTTGCTCAGGCCAATATGAGCGGTGAAGTTTTTTGGCCATTGAATCAGCGCCGTCTGATACCCTTGTGCGGCTGCGCCCCATTGGCGGGATTTTTCCAAACCGACAATTGCCGAGACATACGCAATTTCGTTTGCCGAAGCGGGTAAGCGGGAAGGCGGCAAAACGGCCAACCCCCAATAATCACTTCTGGCCCATGTATTTTCAAAAGCTCTCAGGGACGTAATTTTCCGATTTGTTATTCCGGAGTGCAGGCTGATCACACCGGCGTTAAGGTCATAACCGATGACCACCGCATAATGCCAAAGGGGGATCCAGGAAAATCCCAGATTTTGCAGAACGATTACCGGATGCCCGGCTGCAATTTCTTTGAGCAGCGCATTTGCTCCGCTGATGGGATAGGCAACCCTTCCATGACGGCGGGTGGCGGCGACCATCGCCGGCGGCAGGCTGCCCTTGAGGGAAGGCGTATATACCTGTGAAGTGAGGTTGTCCGGATCGACTTGAAGGCCGCTCCAGGCAAGAGCCATTGCCAAAGAGGCCGGTCCACACTGGTATTCTTTTTGGGGATAAAAAGGCACCGCATTCAATTCATGTTTTGGCGGTATGCCCCCGGTATCCTGATACCAATTTTTTATGGATACGGTCGCACATCCGTTAAAAATCAATAGTGCGCTTATTATCCCAAAAATAAGAATGCACAGTTGTCTTAGCCGGCTGCAATGTCCCTTTTTTTTGGTTTTATCGAATGAATGTGAATACGTCAGTATATCCCAATGCATCGGTAATTGCTAAAATCAGGACAATGATACCAACGGCAACCAGGAGCCCGACAAGAAAGTTGCCACCGGCCGGAAGTTCTTCGATTTGGTCGGCAATTCGCACCGCTTCGGCATCGGTCAGGCTATCAACACGTGCCATGGCTTCCACAGGATCAATTCCCTGTGCCCTTAAAACCGCCCGGGCGTCTTCGCGCGCAAGGATGCTCTTGATCGTGTTACGAGCGTCCTGACCCTTGGCGGACATCTCTAGAGTGGCTTCTGTATCGATCATAGCCGCTAAGACCGGTTGAACGGGTACGGTTAACAAAAACATTAAGATTACGAGAAACACACTTGCCGATTTTGATCGTTGCCGAATCAATTTCATCGTCTACCTCCTGCAATTTTTCTTATTATCCTACCTTCAAAACCAGTGATTGTCAATTTTTGTAAGTCGAACGAATCAATTCGGTAAAAGGCTGAATCCTGGAAAAATGGATACAAAACTCACGAAAAATAGCTTCTAGAACCCATCTCAAAGATGTGGATTAGGGTTCAGGGCAAGGCGCAAACTGATTCGAAAGCGGAGCATACACGGTAGTATGTGAGCATTTTGAATCGGTTTGCAACGCCGCCATGGACACTTAGACGCCTTTTTGAGATGGGTTCTAGAGGCTCCAGAGGATACCGCAACCCCGGCAGCATTTGGGGGGTGTATCTGTTTGGTGGGTTTTTCTGAATTCTCTGTATTTGGATCCGAGCCAAATTTCTTTCAGGGATGATTTAAAAACATTGCCTAAAATAATCGAAGAATAATCAGAAGTCGAAAACGCTGATATGCAGCATGGAAGGACATTGCCGTTTGAGGTGATGTACATCAGGGTTCTGGGCCGGTAACACTTTTGCCAGGAAGACCGGTTCCCGGAAACCGTTTGAACACTTTCAAGCGGGCACCTCAGACCGGAAGCACTGAACTGAATGCCGAACTGTTTTGCCAGATCCTGGCTTTGGCTTAAATATTCCCGGGTTTTACCAAGTGTCTCCATCAGGGTTTGTTCAGGTAATGCGACTCCAAAACCGCCATCGTCATGGAAATAGACCAATCGCTGTAGATAAACCTCTTTTATGCCGATAGCGGCGGCAAGCCGGATAAACTCCGGCAGCTCGGCAATGTTTTCGCGGGTTCCCAGGAACCAGAGTGAGAGTGTCGGGTAGGCAGCACCAAGCCGCTTTTTGTGTGAAACGAAAGACTTCAGATTGAAGATGACTTGATCGAATTGATCGCTGTTGCGCATGGCTTTGTATCCCTGCGGGGAGGCCGCATCCAAAGATATACGCAATTCATCCAGACCGGCGGCGATGAGTTCATATTGTCGTCTTTCATCGATCAAAATCCCGTTGGAATTAAAAAAAACGGATACATTTCGATTTTTTAAATGCCGGATCATGGCCGGCAACGCTTCATTTAACAATGGCTCACCAATGCCGTGGAGGGCAATTTGTTTGAGTTTCGGCAGCTGATCGGTTATCCGGATCAGCTCATCAAGTGTAATATCCCGCGGCGGTTCCCAGCTTCCTTTGTAGAGAATACACGCCTTGCATTTGAGGTTGCATCGATTGGTCACCTCTAAATACAAATTTTGAGGAAGGTTTAGTTCCGCTTTGACTGTAGACATGAATTTATTTGCCTCGTACGATGGTTGTGCAAATGCTACCGGTTCGCAGCGGTTTGTCGGCCGATGACAGCCGACCATCGATTTTGATACTTTTGCCCCTGAAAATCGGACAGAACTCATCCGGTTCATCAAAGCCGTTTCTTAATTTGCGACGGGCGGCGCATCCACCACCGCAATTTTGAATATATTTACATGTCAGACAGAAGTGAGGTGTTTGATGGGTCTGCTTAAAATAAGGCGATTCGAACACAGCCTGCTTTTCTCTAGCCAGATCCTCGATGGTCAGATCCGAATCCGGCCAATAGACACAGGCTTTTAAATGCCGGTCGGGCGTGACGCGCATGCTCCGTCCTCCGCAGGGCGTGCCTTTTAAACCATTGACTCCTAAAAACGTATTTACCAGGGGTTCAGTTACGGAGATAATTTCGCAATCTTCAAAAAGGATTCTAAAAGCCTGCCAGTACTGGTCGAAACTGGGCATATATTCAGCAGTATACATGGGCTGATAGACGTTGACTCTAAAATCAGCTCCGAAGGTTGCCGCCAGGTGGGCGATTTTGCCCAGATCTTTATAATTTAGATTCATCAATACCGCTAGAATAGAAACCCGAATGCCAAGCCTCCGGCATCTCTCGATGCCATTCATAATCGTCTGCCAGTTGCCTTCACCGCGAAACTGATCCTGTCTGTGTTGATCTGGAAAGTCTATCGAAAATTCCACGTCGCTGAAATATTTCAGTTTTTCATCAGACGTGATTGAGAGGGTATAGCCGTTGGAGGCCAGGCTAAGCTTTATGTGTCTCGCATGTAAATATTTTAAAATCTCAAAATATTCCGGGTTCAATCCATTTTCACCGGTACCGAAACCAATTGAGCCGATATTTATACTGTCACATACGGTTTGAATATCATTCAGGGTTAGATTATAGATATGATTCTGATCCCGGTAGCAGTGCGCGCAAGACAAATTACAATCGCTGGTTAGACCAATTCCTAAAGAAACCATCTATATCCTCCTATAACGGCTTTTTCCTTAAAAAAATCGAAGCACGAATATCGCCTGATTTTATAAAATTGGCCGAAACAATCGCGAAAATCGAATGACCAAAATCAAAAAAATACAGTTTTGAACATTTGAAATTAGGATTTTGAATTTGTTTCGTATTTCGATATTCGAATTTCGGATTTTATTATTTGAACAGGTACTTTAACGGTACTAAAAACATGTAATATGCTGCCAAAAAACTACCCCGCAGGGTTCCCGTGACTTTGGAGACGCCAACTCGCTTGCGGTATCTTATGGGGATACTTTTAATGCGTAATCCTTTTTGCGCGGCTTTGACGATCATTTCTACCGGCCATCCATAGGTCATCTGTTCCATGTTCAAATTAAATAATGCGCGTGTTCGAATCGCCCGAAACGAACCGATATCGGTGATGCGAACACCGTACAGTCCGCGTAAAATAAACACGATAAGTCGGTTGCCGAGGCGGCCGTGCAGCGGCATGGAACCCATTTCAAGCTCCCCGCCGATACGGCTGCCGATCGTCAAATCTGCTTGGCTCTGAATCAAGGGGGCGGCAATTAAATCCAATTGACGGGGATCATCACTGCGGTCTCCGTCTAAAAAGACAAGGATGTCACTGCTCCGAGCTGCTCTGGCACCGGTCAAGCAAGCCGATCCATAACCGCGGCGAGGCTCATGGATTACCTGTGCACCGGCTGCGATCGCGCGCTCTGCAGTATCATCGATCGAACCATTGTCTACGACGATAATTTGCGTAACCCTGTCTTTGGGGACACTTGAGACCACATGTCCAATCGCCCGGGCTTCATTGAGCGCCGGGATGACAACGGATATCTTCGGCATTTTTATTCTAACGGTTCCTTGGCATTTAACGCCCAATTATAATGGATGTAACTGATCTTTGGTTTGCGGTCCAAAAAGGCCATGGCACTCTCATTGAGATACAGTTTAATAAAGTCCAGCACCGATCCTGATTTGTTTTTAAAATCACCGGAAAACCAGTCAAATATCTTTGAAAGATAAAGGGTGTTTTCAGCATAATCAATACGAACACCCCGATCAGAATTAATGTATTTGCGGGTTTCGGCTTCCAACTGGCGCTGAACATTTTCTTCGGTGAAAGCAAAGCGGGCCAATTTAGGGCAACCGGAAGATGCGCAAACGATGGCGAAATGGATTCGGGGGTCGTTGAACTGTTTGCGCAAAATTTCGTGTTCGATATCGTCCTGGCTCATTTGCTTGCCGGCCACGAGGTGTTCGCGGGTCGTAAAAAACTTGGTGGATGTCCACACGCCGGGGATCAGGGTTTCACGCACGCTTTTATCCGGTTTCCATTTGATGACCTTATCGATGGTCACCGCATTGTAGGCATTAATCCAAAAGGCCAGCCGGCCGGTTGGCGTCATTTCTTCGGTGTTGGCCGATTTTAACGATTCGATGTAGTCTTGAAATCGAGTATCTTTGGCCATTGCGTTATAATCCACCAATCCCTGATCGTCGACATAGGCTTTTAGGACCTGGTCAAATTTCGAATCTTCAACAGTTGTTGCTGAAGCCAGCGCTGCGATTGACAAGGAAAAAATTATGAGGATATATGCTTTTCTGATCATGATTCCTTCTCCAAAAAATACTTGCGGCCATGCGTATGCGGTCCGGCCATTTTCGCGTCTTTGCCAGTGTGCCACTTGAGGATATAGCCGCCTGCCAGCAGCGTCATCAGCAGACCGTATTCCAGCACCAGCACCGATGCCGGCATGATCCCCGATGGTGTCACATACTTTAAGTAGGACAGGGTCACCGTGCAGCCAAACAATAACCAGGCAACTGCAGGATAAAAGCACAGAAACGGGATCAATATGATGACATACCAGGGATGCAGGGATGCGGGCATCAATACAATCAATAACCCCGTTAACAAATACGCATATCTGATGGCCGGGTCCCTTTGTTTGCTTTTAAAGAAAACAACCAGTCCGGCCGCCATTAAGCCGAGTAAAAAAATCTTGCTCAACAGATAATAGTTGAGTTGCGGCAGCAGGTGCATCATCAAATATTTTAGACCCAGGTTGAAGCTCTCATATGGATCCTGAAGATATATCGGTAGAAACCCCAAAACCTTACGCCCGGCAACAAAAAAAGGCAGATAAAGCAAAACAATTGAGACCGCAAACGTGAGGATTCCTTTAAGGCGTTCGCCGGGATTCAAGAGAGCAGGCAATAAAAGCGCCGGATACAGTTTAATTGCACTTGAAATTGCCAGGCAGGCGACAGCCAGCATCGGTTTTTTGGTTGCCTTCAGGTACAGGGCCAGGACCATCCAGAATACCGTTAGACCTTCCAGGTGGCCGCTGTAAGCGATTTCAAAAATGACCAACGGATTCCAGGCATAAATTATGAACCGGCTGTCATCAAAACCATAAACCCGCAAAAGAGCCAGCAGCACAAAGAGGGTCAACACATCAAATAACGTCATCAGGCTTTTGTACCCGGTGACGCTATCTCCAACGACCATGTGGAAAAGCCTGAAGAATATCTGGGCACCCGCCGGATAGAGGGTGGGGTAGGATTTTCGATTGAGACTCGGATAGATTTTGTCATCACGGAGTTGTCTCAATTCGTCTGCATCCGGCGGATGCTGGTAAGGATTGATGCCGTTTTGCTGCACCCGCCCGTCCCATATATATCGATACATGTCTTTGGAAAGTACCGCGGAGTCGGTGGGAAGCAGACAGGCTCTGAAAATCACCGCCAAGATTAAAATGACAAACAGCATGCTTTTCGAATGCACGCAGAGAGACCGATGCCGAAACAGCAGATAAATGCTGATCAAGTAAAGTACGCTCAAGATTAAAAATAAGAAAACATAGAAATGGATGTCGGTTTTGCCGATAGCTGCAAACTGGGAAAAAAAGCGGTGAAGTCTGAAATTAAAAAAATAGATAAAACCTGAAAGCAGGCCTAAACCGATAAGGAAACCCTGTAGATATTTGCGGCGAATAAAAGGCAAACTATTTTGATGCAGTTTTTCCATATCCGTGTTTCACCGATAGAAAGAACACATAGAAGAATCCGGAGGTATAAATCAGCAGGAAGGGGCTGACCAGATATTTGCTGAACAACAGGAACATGAGAAGCCCGCTTAAGGAATAAAGTCCAAGGAAAAATTCGAGAATGGATATGGAACTCAGCGGAATTGAATAGCGTTTGCTTTTCCAGCTTTCTCCTTTGTTTTGGATTCCATACTTGGGCGTTCGAATGAATCCACTTTCGATACCCAACAGCGCTTCCAGGACCGCTTTGGTATTGTTGACCGCAATTCCGGTTCCAAGGCACATCAGTAATGGCAAGTATTTGATGCGGGATTTCCAGTCGCGATAAAGGACGCGCTGGGAAAACAGGTACAGTGACGAAGGGCCGAACGTCGCCAAACACAGCAGCGTAAATATCATAATCGGGTAGGCCAGGTTGTCAAAAAACCACTGGGTGTATAGCATCGGGATAGAGGTCAGTACGACCAGGAGCATCATGGGATGGACCATGTAGTGGGTGAGGTGCAAAAATGCCTGGATCTTTACCAACCATGACACATCCGATTTAAACAGCTTTCCCAGGTTTTTTTTGGCGGTTTGAATTGATCCTTTGGCCCAGCGGTGCTGTTGGGATTTAAATGCGTTAATCGTCACCGGAACTTCCGCCGGGCAGACCACCTGGGGTGCAAACGTTAATTTCCACCCCTTTAATTGAGCGCGATAACTTAAATCCAGATCTTCCGTCAGGGTGTCGGCCTGCCAGCCGCCTGCATCTCTGATGGTTTTTTTGCGCCAAACACCGGCGGTACCGTTAAAGTTCATAAAAAAACCGTTCCAGGCCCGGGAAGCCTGCTCCACCCCAAAATGACCGTCAATACCGATGGATTGCGCGCGGGTGAGCATGGAGTAATCACTGTTAATATGACCCCACCGTATTTGAAGCATACCGATTTGAGGATCTTTGAAATAGGGAAGCGATTCCTTCAGGAAGTCCGGGTTGGGAATAAAATCAGCATCAAAAACAGCCACCAGCGAACCTTTGGCGGTTTTAAGTCCCTCTCTGAGTGCGCCGGCTTTAAAGCCGCGGCGGTCTGCCCGATGGACATAAACAATGTCAACGCCAGCGGCTTTCATTTTTGCGACCATGGCTCTGGCAATCTGGACGGTATCGTCGGTTGAGTCATCGAGAACCTGCACTTCCAGCAGATTCCTGGGGTAATCGATCCTGCAAACCGTTTGGATGAGGCGTTCAACCACATAGCGCTCATTGTAAATCGGAAGCTGGATCGTAACATGGGGCCAATCCCTGGCGGGAATGTTTTGAAAAAATGTCTCTTTGATTTTTTGATGTTTTTTAGTAGCCTGGGGATATCTAAGGCGGTAAACCAGCATCAGAAACCAGCAATTCATGCCGTAGGTAAACAGCGCCACCAAGGCAAAAAGATAGACAAAAAGCCACAGGTATTGAATGTAATCCATCATAACCGGGATAAGGTCAGCGTGATTGGGACTGTTCAGGCATTTTTCGAATAACCACTAAAAGAAAGAATTTTTAGCGCGACACGATTCGTTTTCATTTAGACAATTTTGTTATTAGTCAGGAACTGGACGAAGACCTTACAGGACAATTTTGATTAAAGGCATGGAAAAAGAATTTTAGCTGCCGGTGACCGTAAAAATTATTAAGAAACAGATTAAATACCTGTATACTTTGCACTTTGTCTAATTGAATGCATCGGAAAAATCAATTAAAAATTTCCAACTTATTGATGCTCTCTATCTTTTCTATTCATCGCACAAATTTAACATTTATACTTTGCGGGCGATGATGGTAATCATTCCATTTTCTTCGTTATCAAATTCAAGCGAAAATCCAATTGATTGCAGATAATTTCGCGTCCAATCCGGGGAAATGCGCAGTTTTCGAAAATAGCTCTTTTTCAATACCCACTGGGTATTCTTTTTTTCATAAATGATGTCGTGTACCTTTACGGTGTCTTTTTCATATTCAAGAAAACAGGTAAAAATCCTACGGTCGTCGCTTTTGACGGGAACAAAG